>WJKG01000351.1 GCA_014729205.1 candidate division GN15 bacterium
CCGCTGAACTATGCCGCCCATCAGCTCAAAATCACGCACCATATCTGGAACAACGTCGTCGACCAGTTCGAAGAACCGGGTAATCGCTACACGAAACTCCGCTCTGTCTTCCAGAACGGCTGGCGTGCCTACTCCACACTGGCGCTGGTCGCAAGCCGACATGTCGGTGGTGTGTATGTACGACGACACCATATCGGTGATGCCGATGGCGAAGTACCTTTTGAGGTGGTACCGGCGTCAGACCAACGACGAGCTGTGGCCATGCTCGATGAACACCTCTTCGCTCCTGATGCATTCGACATCCCGCAGGGAATGCTCAACAAGCTCCTGCCGGAACGTTTCCCGGACTTCATGTGGTCCAACTACCGCATGAACCTGGATTATCCCATACACCAGTATGCCCTGCGTTACCAGCGCATCGCCCTGGATCGCATGTACGACCCGACCACCCTCGCCCGCATGGTGAACAACCTGCCCAAATACGCCGAGGGCGCCGAAAAGTACACCATGTATGACATGTTTACGCAGGTCAGGCAGTCGATCTGGAAGGAGCTGTCTTCGGGTGCCAATCCAAACAGCTTCCGCCGCCAGTTGCAGCTGGTGCACCTCAACCAGCTCATTGACATTTATTTGGCCAAGGCCGGGAGATACCCGTTCGATGCCTATTCGCTTGCTGCCAGCAACCTGGACACGCTGCAGTCTACTGTGAAGAGCGCTATGAACTCCTCAGGTATCGACGGCATGACCAAGGCGCATTACGCCGAGGTGCTTCGTCAGATCGAGGCGGCCAAGAGTGCCGATCGCGACTACGCCAGCCGGTAAGTCGCTTGCGCCAGACTTACCTTTGTCCAATATTAGGAGCGGGATCACCATGATCCCGCTCTTTTCAATTGTGTACGTTACTTAGACAGAGCAGGAGGCTCAATGTCATCGATACTCGAATTCCTCAACAGTCACGGTTCGGCTCGTAAGTTCACCGGCCAGGAAATCACCGAAGAAGACGAGATGACCATCGTCACAACCGCCGAGCGGTCGCCGACATCCTCGAATCTTCACGCCTATTCCATCATTGGCGTTCGCGAAGGTGCCACCAAACTGAAACTCGCCGAGTTGTGTGGGAATCAGGAGCATATCGCTAAATCATCGCTCTTTCTCGTCTTCTGCGCTGACTTATACCGGCTCTCACAGGTGGCTAAAGAGAAGGACTACAGATTCAGCGGCGAATACACTGAGATGTTCATAGTCGCCACAGTCGATGCCTCCCTGGCTGCCTGCCGTGCCCTGATGACCGCTCAGGCGCTTGGAATGGGCGGCGTGATGGTTGGTGGTATTCGCAATAACCCCGAAGACGTTGCCGAGTTGCTCAACCTGCCGGACCTGGTGTACCCGGTAATGGGTATGTCATTGGGGTATCCGGAGTCGGAGCCGAAAGTCAAGCCACGCATGCCGATCGCTGGCATATACCTTCGGGAGAAATACAGCGATGCGTCCTTCCAGGAGGCGATTCGATCATTTGACAAGATGATCGATGATGCCGGCTATCTGAAAGGCCGTGAAGTGGAGCCGGAGAATTACCTCGATTACACGGGCGAGTATTCCTGGTCAGAGCACTCCGCTCGCCGTATGGCCAGTGAGAAACCAACGGTCTTGCGTGCTCACATGAGGGAATTCCTCGAGAAGCGCGGTCTCTTGAAGAAGTAACCGTCTGCGTGCGCTTGCGAGCGCCGCTACACCTACTGGCGCGAGTTCGCCTTGTTCTGGTAGAATCTCTTGACGTGATTCCAGGCGTCAAGGGGCTCGTCGGCGTAGATAAACAGATCAAGATCCTCGGGGTCGATCGTCCCTTCTTCGACCATCAGGTCGAAGTTGATCAACTTGCGCCAGAACTCCTCGCCGAACAGGACGATTGGCAAGCGCCTGACCGACTGCGTTTGTACCAGTGTCAGCGCCTCGAAAACCTCATCAAGCGTCCCATAACCTCCTGGAAACGCCACCAGGGCCTTGGCTCGCAGCAGGAAGTGCATCTTCCGGATGGCGAAGTAGTGGAACTGGAAGCACAGCTCCGGTGAGATGTAAGCATTGGGCGCCTGTTCCATGGGCAGGGTGATATTCAAACCGATTGACTTTGCCCCTGCCTCGAAAGCCCCGCGATTGGCCGCCTCCATGATTCCCGGCCCACCGCCGGTGACAATAACATACTGCTTGTCATCGTACAGGAGATTCTCCGATGACACCAGCCGCCCAAACTCATATGCCTTATCATAGTAGTGAGACTTGGCCTCCAGCCTTCTGGCGATAGCGAGATCCCGTTTGAGGGTTTCATTCTTGGGATCTTTCTTCAGAGCCGCCTCGGCTTCTTTGACCAGCTGTTTGGCCTTCTCCGGCTCCGGGATACGAGTTCCTCCGAACACGACTATTGTCGATGCGATCTTCTCCTGCCGAAGCAAATACTCCGGCTTCATCAACTCGGCCTGCAGACGAATAGGCCGGGCTGTGTCCAGATCCATGAACTCGCTGTCACGATAGGCAATCTTGTATGCGGGCGAGGCAAGCAATCGCTTTGTTGCTTTCTCCTCTTCAGTCAGCTTCCGTGCCATAACCTCTCCGTTCTGATCCTCTCTGTCACAACCGGACGGTTTGATCCATTTCCGGCAGTACGCTTTCCCATCCGTATTCAGTCTTCAGGTGCTCCGCGAGCGCCTTCGACTGCGATGGTTCCCCGTGAGTTATGAACACTTGCTCCGGTTGTGGCTTCATCGGCTCCAACCAGTGCAGTATTTCATGATAATCGGCATGTGCGGACAATCCTTGCACATTGATTATCCGTGCTTTCACCTCAATCGGCTGCTTATGAATATACACCAGTTTGTCACCATCGATTAATCTCCGGCCCAGTGTACCCTCAGCCGCATACCCGACCGTCATCAATGTCATATTCGGGTCGGGCAATCGGTTGATGAGGTGGTGTAAAATGCGTCCGCCACTCATCATCCCCGAGGCCGAGATGATAACTGCCGGCCCGGTCAGCTTGTTGAGCATCTTCGAGGACTTCCGCTTGCGGTGCAACTTCACCAGGTCGCCATTCAGGACGCATTTCTTCCCACCCAGTCGCTGGACCTCGATACGATGATAGCTGCGATGTCGCACGTAGATATCCGTTGCCCTGACGGCCATAGGCGAGTCGATATTAATCTCAATGGGCGGAATCCGGTCATGTTCAATCAACTCGCTGATCATGTAGATGACTTGTTGAGTGCGACCAACGGCAAAAGCAGGAATCAGCAAGACACTCTTGCGCTCGATGATGTCCTTAATAACAGTCTGCAGCATATACAGTGGATCCTGCGGCGGGTGCATCCGGCCACCATAGGTCGATTCCATAATCAGCGCGTCCGGGCGCGGTGGCTTCACTGGATCCGGGATGATAGGGCTTCCGTACCGACCCAGATCACCAGAGAAGACAACAGTGCGACGTTTGTTGCCATCATCGAGTTCGAATTCCACAAAGGCAGCCCCGATAATGTGACCGGCGCGGTGATATTTGAAGCGGATACCGGGCGCGGCCTCGTTCCACTCCCGGAAGTACGCCGGCTTGAACAACTTCTTGGCCGCTTTCGCATCTTCAGTCGTGAAGAGGGGTAGAGCTTTCTCGTGGCTGGTCAGGCCTTTACGGTTGCGGTAGTCCGCATCCTCTTCCTGGATATGAGCCGCATCCTTAAGAAGGATACCGGCCACATCGACCGTGGGCTCGGTGGCCCAAACCGGGCCGTTGAACCCCTTGGCTACCAGTCGAGGCAGATAGCCAATGTGGTCTATGTGAGCGTGAGTGACAACAACCGCGTCAATTTCTTTGGGATCAAATGGCAGCGGCTGCCAGTTGAGGACACGAAGTTGCTTGGGGCCCTGGAACATCCCACAGTCTACCAGCACCTTATGCTCATTGACTCGAAGCAGGTACTTCGAGCCCGTAACGGTGCCAGTCGCACCATGAAATGAGAGTTCGATCACCGCGTATTCCCTGATGAAGGATCTTGTGCCGTTTGTCGCGTCTGCTTAACCGCGAGTCTTGGAATGCTGTGGTGTCGAATCAGCAAACTGCTCATCGATAGGAATTCCCTCGGCGATTCCCAGACAGAGCCCAAGCGACAAGGCGGCCTTGAACACATCGCTCTCCGGCGTTACCACCCGGAGCTTGCCGGCCACATCACCGATAGGGATGGAAGCTATGCTGTTGCCGTGCAGAGACACCATCTGATCGAACTCACGGTTCGCAACCAGGTGTACCGCGTGTACGCCAAAGCGTGTCGCCAGTATTCGGTCGGCGGATGTCGGCGCCCCGCCACGAAGCAGATGGCCGAGGATCGTCACCCGACACTCGATATTGGTCAATCCCTCGATCTGGGCCGCGATCTTGTGAGAGATACCACCCAGGCGGATAGCGTCGGGCGATGTCTGCACTGTACGCTGGACAGTCAGATCGCCTCCTTCGGGACGGGCACCTTCGCCGACTACTATGATTGAGAACGTCGCGCCGCGCGCATTACGGGTCTTTACAGCGTTGCAAATGGCCTCTATGTCGTAAGGAATCTCGGGAATCAGAATAATATCACCACCGCCGGCCACTCCCGAGAACAGGGCCAGCCAGCCGGCATAGCGTCCCATAACCTCCACCAGCATCACTCTATGATGAGATTGGGCCGTCGTGTGGATCTTGTCGATCGCCTCGGTGGCAGTTGTCAGGGCGGAGTCAAAGCCGAAGGTAACATCGGTACCATAAAGATCGTTATCGATAGTCTTGGGAACGCCAACAACCGGGATGCCCTTCTCGGCCATACCCGCCGATGCCGCCATGGTACCATCGCCGCCAATCGCGATCAGACAATCGAGACCGAGCGCCTCGAAATTGCGGACAGCAGCACTGGAGCGATCCAGGTATACATAGTCTTCATGCTCCAAGACCGGGAAATGGAAGGGATCGGCGCGATTCGAGGTACCCAGAATTGTCCCCCCGCGGGCAAGAATACCGGACACATCCTTGTACGACAGCTCACGATACCGACCTTCCACCAGGCCCTCGTAGCCATCAATGAAACCAATGACGTCGATTCCGTAGTCATTCTTGGCGGTCCGGACAATGGCGCGAAGTACCGCATTCAGTCCGGGACAATCTCCGCCCCCCGTCAACACTCCGATTCTCTTGATTCTCTTAGCCATATCTTCCTTGTCTACAGTCTAAGTTAACGTTACACGCGTGTCAGTCCCCGGAAGCATTCGCGGGGCCAATATACCGCCCTTTCAGTGTATCGGCAACAGTAAGTTACTCATTCACTTGAGAGCACTATTGATCCGCTCTGAACCGCCGATAAAGAGAAATAAATCCTTGCATGCATAGGGGATTTTTAGTTACAGTCGCCTTTGACGAGGAAAACCCGAGTAAACCAGGTGAAATATGCGTCTCAAACAGTTTCTGGTTCTTCCCAAGCTCCCTGATCGTATTGCCGCCCTTCAGGACCTCGCCCAGAACCTCTGGTATAGCTGGAACTGGGAGTTGGTCAAGCTGTTCATTCGGCTCGATGCGGAGATGTGGGAACGATGTAATCAGAATCCCGTCCAAATGCTCTCCTCACTGCCCCAGGAAACGCTGCTGAGAGCGGCCGAGGATGAAGGCTTCGTAGCCAGTCTCAATCGCGTTCAGCAGAGTTTTCAGGACTACCTCGGAACCAACAAATGGTTCAACCGGACCTTCCCTGAACTCAAAGATGAAACCGTGGCCTACTTCTCGCTGGAGTATGGTCTTGACACCGGTCTACCGGTATATTCCGGCGGTCTTGGCGTACTCTCCGGCGATACCCTCAAGTCCGCATCAGATACGGGGATTCCGCTTGTCGGTGTAGGCTTGCTGTATCGCTATGGGTACTTCCGCCAGATCCTCTCCAGTGACGGCTGGCAACAGGAACGCTACGAAGAAAACGACTGGTACCAGATGCCGGTCACCATGGTCAAGGGTCCCGATGACCAACAACTGCGGGTTACCGTTGACATTGACAACACGCCCGTGCAGGTGGCTATCTGGAAGGTTAAGGTGGGCGGTGTTCCGCTGTATCTGCTGGATACCAATATCCCCGAGAATTCCAGCAAGCATCGAGAGATTACATCGGTGCTTTACGGCGGCGATAAGGACATGCGCATCCGCCAGGAGATCATTCTTGGCGTCGGTGGCGTTCGTACCCTTCACGCACTGGGTATCGACCCGGCCATTTACCATATCAACGAAGGCCACGCCTGGTTCCTCAGCGTTGAGCGTATGCGCCACCTGATATTCGACCACGGTCTGAGCTATGCTGAGGCCTCGCAGTTCGTGTGGTCCACCAGCGTCTTCACCACCCATACTCCGGTGCCCGCCGGCAATGAGCGCTTCGACCCCGTACTCGTGCATCGCTACCTGCATGACCAGGTAGCACAACTGGGCATCTCGTGGAAGGACTTCCTTGCGCTCGGGAGGGTGCTTCCCGACGACGAGGCCGAGGGCTTCATCATGACCGTCGCGGCGCTTCGCAACTCTGCGTTCTCGAACGGCGTCTCGCAACTGCACGGTCAGGTGTCACGTGAGATGTGGCACAACATCTGGCCCAATCTGCCGCGGGAAGAGGTCCCCATCAAAGCCATTACCAACGGCGTTCATCCGCCGTCCTGGATATCGCACAACATGAAGGAGCTCTACGAGTCATACTTCGGTCCCGGGTATGTCGAGGACCCCGCCTCACTGGAAGTCTGGAAACAGATCTACAAGATCCCGGATTCCGAGCTGTGGCGTGTCCACAACCGGCGGCGCGAACGGCTGGTTTTCTTTGCCCGCAAGCGGCTCAAACAGCAACTCCGCCGACGTGGCGCCAGCCAGATTGACATCCAGCGGGCCGACCAGGTGCTCGATCCGCAAGTGCTGACAATCGGCTTCGCCCGTCGCTTCTCCACCTACAAGCGTGGCAACCTGTTGTTCTCCGATCCGGCGCGACTGGAACGGATCGTCAATAACCCCGACTACCCCGTTCAGTTCGTAATCTCCGGCAAGGCCCACCCGCTGGACAAGCCAGGTAAGGAAATCATCAAGCAGGTGGTCAGCTTCGCCAACGAGGACCGCTTCCGTGATCGCGTCATTTTCCTCGAGGACTACGACATCAATGTCGCCCGCTACCTGGTACAGGGTGTCGATGTCTGGCTCAATAATCCACGGCGTCCGCAAGAGGCTTCCGGCACTTCGGGCATGAAGGCCGCTCTCAACGGCGGACTGCACATGTCTGTTCTCGATGGCTGGTGGGACGAAGGCTACTCGCCGGAGACCGGTTTCAAGATCGGAAGCGGCGAAGAGTACGATAATGTCGAGTTCCAGGACAAGATGGAGGCTGAGATGCTCTACGATACTCTCGAGCGAGAGGTTGTCCCCATCTTCTACGAGCGAGATCCCAGCAACGTCCCCATTCGGTGGATTACGAAGATGAAGGCCGCTATCCATATGGCCGGCGAACGCTTCTCAGCTCACCGGATGCTCATGGACTACACCAAACAGTTCTATAAACCGGCTATCGAAGCCTCGCGTCGCCTGCGAGGTGACGATTTCGGCCGCATCAAAAATGTCACGTCGTGGACGGAACGCATGGCGTCGAGCTGGGACAGGGTGGAAATCCGCGAAGTACAGGTTCCCGAGACCTCCTCAACTCTGCACGTGGGCCAGGAACTGCCGATCACCATCAAGGTTCATCTCGGCGAAATCAAACCCGAAGATATCCGGGTCGAGGTCGTTTCCGGACGACTCAACGCCCAGGAACAGATCTTGGGATACACCCCGATCGAGGCCGACCTGAACCAGAAACCACAGGACGGAACCTACACGTATACCGGTACAGTTACGTGCGCGGAATCCGGTCGCTTCGGCATCACGGCGCGGGTGGTACCCAAGAACGACGACCTGCCCCACACCATCAAACCCAAGTGGATTAGTTGGTGGTAATACAGAGCGATCGCTCAGCACGACCGAACATAACTTGTCAAGACAGCAGCAGCAATGCTGCTGTCTTTTTTTTTAAAGCGAGTGACAACCCTGCGAGGTTTTCTTCGTACCAATAGTGTCGGTATCTCATTGATGCTGATGCTGTTGGCTATGCAAAACCGAATTGACCCGAATTATCAACCACGGAAAATGTGGCCTGCAATCGCCCGATCGCTTGACACGAACGGGGGCAATCTGCTTATTCGACAACAGCTTATATCAATTATTCTGTCATAGGAGGAAGACCAGATGAAGCTTCGTAACTTCAAGACACCGGCGCTTGTTTGCTGCCTGTTCCTGCTGGCAACAGCGGCCGGGTTCGCCTTCGATTACGCGAGCATCGAAGACGACGTGACCGAATTCAGCCTTGATAACGGACTCAAGGTGATCGTAATGGAGCGCCATAACGCGCCGGTGGCGTCATTCGTCACCTTTGCCAATGTCGGCGGTGCCAATGACCCTAAAGAGTACACCGGCATCGCCCACATGCTCGAACACATGGCCTTCAAAGGAACGAAGGATCTCGGTACTACAGATCTCGAGGCCGAGATGGAGGCAATGCGTGTGGAGGATTCCATCTGGCACGAGTTGCGTGCTGAACGCAAGAAGGGTGACCTGGCCGACTCCGCCCGCATCGCGCAGCTGGAAGTTGACTTCGAGAAGGCCATCGAAGAGGCCAACCAATACGTTGACGCCAATGCCATCTGGCGAACCTACGAAGAGGAAGGTGGCGTGGGTCTCAATGCGGGCACCGGGATGGACATGACTGTCTACTTCGTGAACCTGCCGTCGAACAAAGCTGAACTCTGGTTCGCTATCGAATCGGAGCGCTTCTACCGACCGGTGTTCCGTGAGATGTACAAAGAGCGCAACGTGGTTGCCGAAGAGCGCCGCATGACACTGGAGAACAGCCCGATCTCCAAGCTGATCGACCAGCTCAAGTCCGCCGCCTTTACCGCACATCCCTACGGGGTCGCCATTATCGGCCACATGTCGGACATTCAGAACTACTCGCGAGCGGCTGTTCGCAGACATCTGGAGAAGTACTATGTTCCCTCTAACATGTGCATAGCCATAGTTGGTGACGTTGACCCCGAGAAGATGCACAAGCTGGCCAAGAAGTACTGGGGTCGCCTGCCCGCCAGCCCCGAACCCGAGGAACTGGCCACCGTTGAACCAGAACAGGAAGGCGAACGTCGCGTTTACCTTGAAGACCCATCTCAACCGTTCTTCGCTGCCGCCTGGCACATCCCACATGATCGCCATCCCGACTGGCCGGCTGTGCAGGCCATGGTTGACTATCTTGGCCAGGGACGCACTTCGCTGCTGTACAAGGACCTCGTCAAGGAGCAGAAGATCGCTGCTCAGGCCGGTGCCTTTGCCGGGATGCCTGGCAGCAAGTATCCTTCACTGGCCATGGTCTACGCCGTCCCCACGACCGATGCCACCAATGAAGAGTGCGAGGAGGCAGTCTTCAATCAGGTGGAACGGATGAAGGAAGAGCTTCTTCCCGAAGAAGAGGTGGAGAAGATCAAGGCTCGTGCCAAGGCGCAGTTCATCAGGGGGCTTACTTCCAACCAGGGTATGGCCATGCAATTGGCCGGCTACGAAGTGCTCTCCGGCGACTGGCGCGATATGTTCAACGAACTGGACCGCATCAACGCCGTGTCCGCCGAGGACATCCAGCGCGTAGCCAAAGAGTACTTCACTAAGAAAAACCGCACGGTGGCCTATCTTCAGACCACTGAAGAATAACAGGGAGAGGGAACGATGAGGATGCACAAGATACTACTGGCCGTCGCAATACTGCTGCTTGGGTTCGGCGTTGCCACGGTTGGCGCCCAGGATGTCGAGAGTATCGATTATCCTAAGCTGAATGAGTTCGACATTCCCGATGTCGAGAAGATCACTCTGGACAATGGCATGCGGATCTACCTTCTGGAAGACCACACCCTGCCGTTGTTCTACGTCAATTGCCGGATCACTGTCGGCTCCTATCTGGAGCCTGCCGACAAGATCGGCCTTGCCGGCATCTGCGGCAACGTCATGCGCACCGGCGGCACCGAGAAGTGGACCGGCGACGAAATCGATGAGATGCTTGAAGGTATCGGCGGTACCGTTGAGCACGGCATAGACTTGACCGATGGTTCCGCGTACGTCAATGTACTCAGCGACTACAAGGAGCTGGGGATGGAAGTCCTTGCCGAAGTGCTTCGTCGTCCTGTCTTCGAAGAGGACAAAATTGAGTTGGCCAAGACCCAGGCTCGCAGCGGAATCTCCCGCCGCAACGATGACATCGCCGACATTTCACTTCGCGAATGGAAGAAGCTCATGTACGGTGAGGACTCCCCGTATGCCCGCCATCCGGAGTATGCCACTATTAACGCCATCACTCGTGACGATCTGGTGGCCTTCCACCAGCAGTGGTACCACCCGCAGAACATCCAGATGGCCATCCGAGGTGATTTTGATCGTGATCAAATCATGGAACTGGTGAATAAGTACTTCGGCGACTGGCCTGAAGGCTCTGTCGAGGTGCCCTCTCCCCCGCCGGTTGACTATGATTGGCGCAGCCAGGTCTATTACATCGAGAAGACCAACGCCGAGCAGTCATACGTTCGCTGTGGTCACATTGGCGGCCTCCAGACCGATCCTGACTACGCTGATCGAATCGTCATGAACTCCGTCTTGGGTGGTGGCTTCGGCAGCCGTATTACCGAAACCGTCCGTCGTGAGATGGGTCTTGCGTACTCTGCCGGTGGCAATTACATCTCCAATTTCGACTATCCTGGCTACTTCATCTGTGTTGCCTCAACTAAGCTGGCAAGCACGGTGCAGGCGGCACAGGCCATGATTGACCAGACACGCTCGATGTTGACGGAAAAGCCCACCCCGAAAGAAATGGCCCAGGCTAAGGACGGGTACCTCAATTCCTTCGTGTTCAATTTCGACTCCCCCGGTGAGGTCATCAACCGCATTATGACCTACGACTACTATGGTCTGCCGGAGGATCGTCTCCAGACTATCAAGGAGCGAATTGAGAACATCACCCCTGAAGATGTGATGGAGGCCGCCCGTAACAACCTGCGTCCCGACGAGATGGTCGTCCTGGTAGTCGGTGATGCCGACCGTTTCGAAACGCCGCTGGAGGAACTGGGACTCGGGCCGGTCACACAGATCGATATCACTATCCCCTCCGGTGAGGAGACGGAAGAGCTGGTCGTCAACGAAGAGACTCGGGCCATGGGCCATGAGCTGCTGACGAAGGCGGCCGAAGCGCATGGGGGCCTCGATGAGTTCAAGAAGGTCACCGCAGTCTCCCGCAAGGCCACGATGACCATGAGCACGCCCCAGGGTGAGATTCCGCTGTCGGTCGAAGAACTCAAGGTCTATCCGGACAAGAGCCGGGCCGTGATCTCGGTCATGGGCCAACAGATGTATGACATCCGCAACGGCCAGACTGGCTGGAAGCCCTCTCAGATGGGTAGTCTCGAGGCCAAGACCGAAGAAGACATCATGAAAGAAGACCGCGAACTCAATCGCGACCTTATCTGGGTCCTGCAGCACGCGGGTGATCCGCAGCTCGATGCTGTCTATGTCGGCCCGGGTAACGTAAACGGTGTCGATATCGAGTATGTCGCGGTACTTGACGACAACGCCGAACCAGTGGGACGTTTCGCGTTTGACATCGAAACCCACCAGTTGGTCGCCGTCAGCTACTGGACCGAAACCTTCATGGGCGATGGTACCGTTGTTGATCACGTCACCGCCATGATGACAACCTCTGGCCTCATGCTGCCCAAGATTGTCAAAAAGGAGCTCAACGGTAACGATTTCGGCAAGGTTGAAGTCTCCGAACTGACGATCAACCCTGAAGTTCCCGAGAACGCCTTTGCCAAACCCCAGTAAGAACGGGGAAGCCAAATCTGCTGTTTCCAATCTACGGGCCGTCTCTTAAGAATACAGAGGCGGCCCGCTTTCGCTGCACCCTGCCAATTGGCTTGACAAATCCTTGAAAGATAGTTAATTACAGACAGGTAGTCTCGGACAGTTCACGCCGCCGCCACATTGACGGACCCCGCACAAAGGGACACATGTAGAACTAGCTAACTGATCGATCACACATGTTACCAATCGCCTGCATATCGCAGACGGAGGAATATATGCCGCTTCGACGTTCAGTTGGTCTGCTGCTACTCATTCTCACCATTGTCATTGCCGTTCTGGCCCCTCGATCCGGTCGGGCTGATGGTCCCCTTGAGCTCATCTTCACCGTGAGCGACACCATCGCCGAACCCGCCGACAGCGGTTTCTTGTCAATCTACATGGACAACTACTTCGATACCATTGCCGGTTTCCAGGTTGTGCTGGTCAGCGAGCGTCCCGATCTGGTGCGGTTCAATTTCGAGAACGGCGGCTTCGATACTACCGGCACCCTGGTATCTGGTTTCGAGTATGTAGAAGCTATCGACCGAGCTGAAGACCAGACAGAACTGTGGTTCAGGTGCATTGCCAATATGCCCGGCGGTGTCAACTATCGCGGGTTTCCCCCACAGCAGGGTGGCCTTGTCGTTCGTATCCCCTATGTCACCTTCCCCCTGTCAGACACCGCGAGCAGCCAGCTCTGCCCAATTAGCGTAACAACCCCGTTTGACTTCTCAAACCCCAACGGTTACTCGATAGGCACCACGATCGACACCTCCTATGACACCACCTGGTA
>WJKG01000352.1 GCA_014729205.1 candidate division GN15 bacterium
GCGTACGCTTTGGTATTGCGGCCTGGCCGTTCGACCATTGGCTGACAACGTCATTTGAGGCCGAAAAGAGATTCGATGGTGCCATGATTATCCGCAACGGCCTCGAACTCTCCTGGGATTACCACTATTTCATCCGGGCCGGACTCAACATGTACCCGGGGGATGACCAGCGCTCGCTGAGCTCGGGACTGGTAATGGGCGCCGGGATCAGACTCGCTCAAGCGGGATTCGACTACGCCTACACCCCCAGCGACACCTACTCCGGACAGGATTTGCATCGCCTGTCAGTGACGCTCGGGTTCGGATACTAGCGACAATACCCCGGTCTCAGGGGCAAAACAAAACAGGATAGATCATCCACAGCCAGCCGGTTTCGGCTGGCTTTTCTCTTGCACCTGCTTGCCCTTTCGCTGCGCAAACTGTTGCACGTTATGTGTGAGAACAATCACCATAGCGATCTCCAGACACAATCGCATAAACCTTTATTGGCTCCATTACGACGCCGGTTGCCAGACCGTGCTTGTAAAACAATAAATAACAACCGCTTATGGGGTACGTTTCACGCTTGGTGGGGCTGCAGGTCCGTTTTCTTACCATTTTTGAAATCTGGCAGGATGTTTGCTCAACTTGCGGGAGTAAGGGACGCAAATGGACAATTAGGTAACTTGGAATACTGCCTCAATGAGTGAAATGAACAACAACCTCAATAGTCAAATGAATCTCAACTCGGATACGGCAGCGTCGATTGACATTGCTGAGGTGCGTTATGGCCTGGCAAGCGGCGTCGAAGCGGTTTCTCCGCCCGCCCCTGCCGGCGGCTCCTTGACTTTCGGTAATCAACTGAGTTACATTTTCAGTGAATACTTCGTCGGGCTGCTCATCGTTCTGTGCTCGGCGATCTTTGTCTTTGTTGTTCCAGGCTGGATTGTGAAACCAGACGTGGCCAGGCGTATGATATCAAATGTTATTCGTCGTACCGTCGATATTACCGGTGCTCTGGTGGGGATGATACTCACCTTACCACTCTGGATAATACTCCCGGTACTCATCAAGCTGGATACTCCCGGGCCGGTGTTCTATGTACAGGAACGGGTGGGAATTAACCGCCGTCGTCGGGAGCGTCGCGCTTTCCAGAAGGCCGATGTTCGTGATCGACGCAACTCCGATCGCCGTCAGAACAACCTGATGGGAAAACCGTTCAACCTCGTCAAGTTCCGCACCATGGTACAGGACGCCGAGAAAAAATGTGGACCGGTCTGGGCCACCAAAAATGATCCGCGGATTACCCGCATCGGCAGGTTCCTCCGCAAGACGCGCCTGGACGAAATCCCGCAGTTCATCAATATCCTCAAAGGCGATATGTCAATCGTCGGTCCGCGACCCGAGCGCCCCAGCTTCGTATCCAAGCTCTCTGGCGAGGTCGACAATTACACCCAGCGGCTGGTCGTCAAGCCCGGTCTTACCGGTCTGGCACAGGTAGAAAACGGCTATGACTCCTCAGTGGATACCGTCTCTCGCAAGGTTCAATACGACCTCGAGTACATCAACAGCAGGTCGCTGTGGCTCGATGCCAAGATCATGCTGAAGACCGTCAAGGTCGTGATTACCGGCAAGGGGGCCTGCTGAGGACCGACTGCCAAAGCCGAATACGAATTCAACAGGCCGTGAGCTTCTCGCGGCCTTTTTCCTATTTGGTCTTGTTTGCCGTCAATCAAAAGCTTATCATTCCGATATTATCAGAAAAGACAGATACCTAAAAACTCATGAGGCATAAGACGTTGAAAGGGATTTTGACGCTCATCGCACTGACTCTGATCTGCATCCCGGCTGTGTCTGCCCAGGACGATGCCCCGCAGGGAATCCTGGTCCAGTCCAATCCCCAGGGAGCACTCGTTACCCTCAAGGGCGGGGTAACAGTCAGCGGTGTCACACCGGCCCAGTTCCGCCAACTGCTCGTTGGCACATATGAAGTGGTCTTCACCAAGGACGGCTATGAAACCTATACCACCCGCGTGAATCTCGATCCACGACTACAATCGCAGCTCTCCGTCGATCTCTCGCCCAAGCGACGATGGAAAGCTGCCATGCGCTCGCTGGTCATTCCCGGGTGGGGGCAACGATACACCAATCAGAACACCAAAGGACTGGCATTCTCTGTCCTCGCTCTGGGAAGTGTAGCTGCCTTCTTGATTGCTGAAGACAACTACAGCGATAACAAGGATGACTACGATCGCCTTCTCACCCGGTATGATTCGGTAGCCACACATGGCACCATCGGCGAACTCCAGGCCTTGCAACCGAGATTGGACGAAGCACAAGCAGACGCCTACGATGCCGAAACATTCAAGCAGATTACGCTTGGCGGTGTCATTGGTGTCTGGGCCTTGAACGTGTTGGATGCTTACATCTTCTTCCCTGATCGACGTGAGTCATTCAACGTCAAAGGATTCACCCTTGCGCCCGACGCGGACCTGAATCACGTCGGCCTCTCTCTTACCAAGTCGTTTTGATTGGGATTAGTGCCATGAACCGATATATAACACTTACCATTCTTGTCATCTCAGTGCTTCTGGTAGCACTTGCATGTGAACGAGAGATAGAATCCAAAGATCCACTGCGCTCGGTTCCGGAGGATTGTCCTCGAGTAATCAGTCTCAGTTCCGCGCTGGGTGACGAATCTGCATCCATATTCTGGGAGCTTACTGACTCCTCGAAGGTGCAACGGTTCCGTGTCTACGTGGCCGAAGGAACCGATACCGTCTTCACCGTCTGGGATTCCACATCGGACTTCTCCTACACCTTCACCAGCCTGACAGCCAATCGTGTCTACTCCGTCAGCGTCGCCCCTGTCCGGTCAACCGGGTTGGAGTGTGATCGCTCCGAGTCCGTGACTCTGGTAGTATCACCACTCTCGATCCTTATTGAAGACGACGATCAGTTCACCAATTCCCGCAACGTCAGCATTCGCGTCAACACGGCAGCCAATGTCACAGATATCAAACTCTACGAAGCTCCCGACAGCGCCTCCGCCGTCTGGAAGCCACTTACCGGCACCCAGACCAGCTTCAGGCTGTCAGACGGCGACGGTTTGAAAACCGTCTACGCCGAGCTGCTCTTTGCCGATGGTGGCCGTACCGCTGACCACCTGAGCGACCAGATCACCCTCGATCGCACCGCCGAGATTAGCTCCGTCAGCTTCGCACCGACCGACAGCCTGTTCCACCCCGGCGATATGATCACCTTCTCTCTCGACGCGGGGGAGAGTGATGGCTCCGCCAGTGTTGATTTCAGCGGCGTTTCCCGGGTCGACCTCTATGAAGGAACCACTCCTGGGGTGTACACAAGGCAATGGACTGTGCCTACCGGGTTCTCGCTGGCCTCAGACCAGGTCACCGGCTCATTTACCGACGCTGCCGGAAATAGGGCTGTCGAAGTGGTCGCTCCCGAGGTCCTCAGAATCGCTGCCAGTCTGGACCCCGTAGTTGTCACTGTTACAGTGCTGTCATCGTACGAAGTGTCATTATCCTGGTCTCAGGCGTCCACCGGTGAGTTCTTGTCGTACAGGATCTATCGCGATACGCTGTCGACAGTCTCCTCCTCCTCTACTCTAATTGCTGCGATCTCGAACCGCAGTACCACCAGCTTCCTTGATGATGACCTCGATGAAAATACGACGTACTACTACCGTGTGTACGTGTATGATACTTTCGGTCAGGTAGCATCATCCGGGGTTGTCGAGGCGACCACCCAGGCCAACGTACCACCCGGGCCAATCGAGTTGACCGCTGTCCCCGACGAGGACGCTGAACGGGTACAACTCGTATGGGACAAAAGTGGTGCCGTCGATTTTGCTTCCTATCGTGTCTATCGCTCAAACAACTCCACGGTCACGACCGACTCCAAGCTCGTGGAGCTGATAAACAACAGCAACTCAACCGGTGGCACGTACGATGCACCCACAGGGACCACCTATTGGCGAGTGTTCGTCTTCGATAAGCAGGGTGCGGCCACAGGGTCCAATACCGTTAGTGTGAATATCCCGTAACGGAGTAGATACAATGGGAATTGTCTCAGGCATTAATCGTTTTATCAGGCTCTGGATCGATACGCTCAAGCAAGTGGGGGCAGGGAAGATCTGGCTGGCGTTGATCGCATTGTTTGGCATCAACTGGCTGGTGCTCTATGCTCACTATGACTTCCTGTCTCCACTGTTTTACAATGTGGTCACCGCCTGGACATCGCTCTTCGGCGAACAACCTGCCGGGGGATTCACGCACTACCCCGGGCATTTCCTCTTGTTGCCGTACTTCTTCGGTTGGGCCAAGACTCTCGTTAGCGTCCTCATTGAAGGCATAGTCCTTGGTTTGGTCGCCATGCTGTTCTACCGAAGGTATCTGGATGCCGATGGCGAAGGCGCCGGACGATTCACTGGCGGCCTGATGCTTAAGCTTGTCGGTGCCTGGCTCATATTCAACCTGCTGGTTCTCGCTGCGGGACAACTGCTCCCCAGCCTCTTCGAACCGTTCCTGGCCGGATCACCGCGTCGCGAGGCCGCCTTCAGCTACGGTTTGATGCCACTCGTATTCGTTGTGCTGCTGACCCTGTTCTTGTATGTGATCCCCTCGCTGATAGTCTTCCGCGACAGCCTGTTCGGCGCCTTCGGCCGCTCGCTACGGATATTCATGCGAAACCCGTTCACCAGCTTCTTCCTGGCCCTGCTCATTATGATCCTCCCACTGGCCTTCTCATTGCTCAACAGCCCCGAGACTATTGTCAGCAAGTTCAATCCCGAACTTGTCTACTGGATGCTGCTGGGAGGTCTGGTGGCCGACCTTCTCGCCAACTACTTCTGGATGGGGACAACGACCCGGCTGTTGGTATCTGAGGAGGGGTAGTGATTGACTTCCATTGAGCTCCTATTCTGGGTATCCGGAGGACTGATTGTCATCCTCGCCCTGTGGGCACTGGCTACCTCCAGGGGGCGGTATGACCAGATCGGCGCCGGCATCTCATTCCTCAACTGGTCGATCCTGCTCATCTCGGTCGCCCTCTATCTAAGCGATTCCTATCGCCTGTTCCATTGGGGAGAAATCAGCTTCGGCATCGCCGCTGCCTACCTGCCCTTCAGCTGGCTGCTGTTCACACTATACTGGGGAAGGGACCCCTCCGAACAAGGACAACTCGACCGAAGACGCCTCATGCTCTTCGCCGCCTTTGCTCTGGCCACCGCCTTTGCCATCGCCGATGTCGCCGGACCGGTGCTGACCTACTTCCCCGGCACCATAATCAATGGCTACTTCATGCTCAGCGGCGGCACCCTGTTGCTGATTCTGTACTATCTCTGGGCCTTCCTGACCGGTTTCTACAATATCGAAAACTGCTATCGCACCGCCCTCGGTTCGCAGAAGCGACGACTGGCTGGCGGGCTATACCTGTCACTGATAGTCACGGCGACCGTCTTCTTCGTGGCCACACTGGAGTTCCTGTGGGATCGAATTCCCCTTTGGGTTTTCGTCGCCACCGCCATCTGCGCCCCGATAGTCGCTTTGCTGATGCTCATCCACCTCCGACGTCACGACCCGCGCACGCTCGGCGTGGTCGTCACCCGGCGATCGGCATACTCCTCGATCGTCATCATCAATGGTGGTATCTTCTTTCTCGTCGTTGGCATCCTGGCCCAGGTATTCCGCGGCCTGGAACGGTCGGAGGCATTGCTGTTGCCTGCTCTGTCAGTCCTGCTGGTGATCATCCTGTTCATCTCCATATACATGTTGAACAGAATGCAAGGACGGAGCCGCTCCACTCAGGCCTCGCCGTACCGGAGCTCGACCAAACTGGATTACCGTCAGTTCATAGATGAGATCTCCGAATCCTCCACCACACATGAGATCCTTGAGCGTCTTCAGGTACTTCTCCAGAGCAACTACGGAGTCGAAAGCGGTGTGATGATCGAAACGGCGGAGGGCGATCACTATCTGGTCAGCCGTCTCAACGGGGGACAGCGTCCGCTGGAAAAAAGGCGCGTCTATGAAGTCGTCGAGTGGCTGCATCGGTTCGGGCGACCTGTTATCTGGGACGATCTCAAGGAGCGCACCCCCGAGTTCGACAAGGACCACCGCGCGCTGACATCCATGCTCGATTTCCAACCCTACATGCTGGTACCCGTCATCGGCCGCAAAGACCTTATCGGAACTCTCATCCTCAGCGCTCCATCTGGTGCTGAGGCGGACCCTGCAGAACTGGGGCAGTTGCTGGAGTCGATCTCCGGTCCCCTGGCGCTGGCTATTCGCAACACACGCGTAACCGAGCAATTGCTCAGGGCCAAGGAACTCGAGTCCTTCCACAAAGTATCATCATTCGTGCTGCACGATCTGAAGAACTCGGTCGGAATGCTGGACCTGTTGCTTGCCAATGCGCGCACCAATCTCGATGATCCCGAGTTTCGCGAGTCGATGCTGGAGACAATCGGTGATGCCATCCGCCGTCAGCGCCGCATCATTGCACGACTGACAGACAGTCCGTCGAAGGATATCGACGTTTCGCCGGTCGACATCAATGAAATCGTTCGTCAGGCGATAAGCAAGACGCAGGTCAGGAAGATCGAGCGGATCGCCCTGCAAGAGCAACTCAGCGATCTTCCCACCGTTCCCGGCGATCGCCAGAAGCTTGCATCTGTCTTCGAAAATCTTATCGTGAATGCCATCGAAGCTATGCCGGTCAAGGGAAGTCTGAACATACAGACCACTCTCGATGGTACCGACAGGAACAACCAGCAGGTATGTGTCGTCATCACCGACAGTGGCAGCGGTATGAGTGAAGAATTCATGCATACCAAGCTGTTTCAGCCCTTCATGTCTACCAAGAAAAAGGGCCTCGGGATCGGCATGTACCAGTCTCGTGAAGTGGTTCGGCAACTCGGCGGCGACATAAAAGTAGAGTCTGAACAGGGAAAGGGCACACAATTCACGGTGTGCCTGCCGATACAGAAACAAGCTCATGAGTGACACCATGGATACCAATCGCACCATACTTATAGTCGATGACGAGAAGGGCATTCGGCAGCAGATGTATTTCGCCTTGAAGGGCGACTACGATGTCCTCCAGGCCGAAGACTCCCAGTCCGCCATGAAACAGGTCCAGGAGGGTCGCCCCGCCGTCGTTTGCCTCGATCTGTCTCTGACCGGGGCCGAAGATGAACGCGAAGGACTCGACCTGATTGGACGTTTCCTGGAGATTGACCCCGCCCTCAAGATCATCATGGTAACAGCCCATGGACAGAAGGAAAACGCCCTGCTGTGCATTGAGCGGGGAGCCTACGATTTCTTCTCAAAGCCGGTCGATATCACCGAACTCAAAGTCGTCATCAATCGCGCCCTCTATCTATATCAGTTAGAGCGGGAAAAGCAGGATCTCCAGGATGAACTCCAAACGCGTGATCGCTTCGATGGCATCATCGGCTCCTCAGAAATCATGCACCAGGTGTTCAATCTCATCAAAAGCGTCTCCGCCACCGACTACACGGTCCTGGTCACGGGCGAATCCGGCACCGGCAAGGAACTGGTCGCCCGGTCTATCCACCGCCAGAGCCCGCGCTCTGACCAACCCTTCGTTCCGATTAACTGCGGCGCCATCCCCGAGAATCTGCTCGAGTCCGAACTCTTCGGCTATGAGAAAGGTGCCTTTACCGATGCCCGCCAGCAGAAGATCGGGCGGCTGGAGCAAGCCAATGGAGGCACCGTGTTTCTGGACGAAATCGGCGAACTGTCATTGCCGTTGCAGGTGAAACTCCTGCGCTTCATCGAAGACCGCCGTATCGAGCGCGTCGGCGGTAGCCAGCAGATTACACTGAATGTGCGCATAATCGCCGCCACCAACCGCAAGCTCGACCAGGAAGTAGCAGCCGGTAAGTTCCGCGAGGACTTGTACTACCGCCTATCCGTCCTGCAAATCGAGTTACCGCCGCTACGAGACCGGGGAGAAGACCTGCTCTACCTGGCCCGTTACTTCCTCGAGCGGTTCGGCGAAGACCAGGGACGTAAGGGCCTCACCCTCTCCGCTCAGGCCATCGAAGCTGTCAGCGACCACAAATGGCCCGGCAATGTCCGAGAACTGGAAAACAAGATCAAGCGAGCCGTGATTCTCTGTCAGGGACAGAACGTCAGCGCCGCCGATCTCGCCCTGGCAGCGCCCGCCGGCGAACAGGAGCCCTCCGACGAACTCAGCACTCTCCAGCAGGTCAAAGAGCGCGCCGAACGCGAGCATCTGGTTAAAGCCCTCGTCTCCGAGAACTGGAATATCTCCCGCGTTGCCCGCAGACTCGAGGTCAGTCGTACTACTCTCTATGAGCTAATGGACAAGTACAACCTCAGAAGAAGCGAAAAAGCCTGATTCCCGCACCTTTTTCCGTCTTGCCCCCTACAACTTTTCCTGATTCGGCCGATACATAGGGTAGACCAGTAAGGGTAATAGACGATGAAAAACATACTCCTGGTTGACGACGACAAGGACCTGTCCAAGTCTGTCGCTAACCTTTTCGACTCAGACAAATTCAACTTCCAGTTCCTCGATGACGGAACTGAGGTAAGCAACTACGTCGATTCCCACGATGAGATCGATCTGGTGATGCTCGACGTCAACCTGCCCACCCTCTCCGGACTCGAAGTGCTCCGCCAGATTAAACAGACCCGGGACAATGTACCGGTAATCGTAATCAGCGGCTTCGTCTCAACAGAGAACGCCATCGAAGCCATGCGTGAAGGTGCCTACGAGTATCTCACCAAGCCCTTCGAAATCCAGAAACTGATCGACACTGTCAATAAAGCCTGCGGCTACTCCGTCTCAACACAAACTAAGGTAACTGCCGACACCATCACCGACACCACCGAGCACCAGATCGACGAGATCGTCGGCCAGTCACCAGAGATTATCGAAATCTCAAAGATGATCGGTCAGGTGGCCAAGACCGATGCTGCCGTGTTGATCTTTGGAGAGTCCGGCACCGGCAAGGAACTGGTTGCACGTGCCATTCATCGCAATTCCAAGCGGCGCGCAAATGCCTTCCTGTCTGTCAACTGTGCTGCCCTGCCCGAGACGCTGCTCGAGTCAGAGCTGTTCGGTCACGAGAAAGGTGCTTTCACCGGAGCCTACTTCAAGCGCATTGGTAAGTTCGAGCAAGCCGACAAAGGAACATTGTTCCTCGACGAAATCGGCGACATGTCGCTCCTGACCCAGTCGAAACTCCTGCGCGCCCTGCAGGAAAAACGCTTCGAGCGTGTCGGTGGCAATGAATCCCAGACCGTCGACGTACGCATCATAGCCGCCACCAACAAATCACTCGTGCAGTGCATGAAAGAAGGCTCTTTCCGCGTCGACCTGTTCTATCGTCTCAAAGTATTCTCAATATATATCCCGCCCCTCCGTGAGCGTCGTACCGACATCCCTCTGCTCGTCGATCATTTCACACGCAAGTTCGCCCCGCAGATGGGCCACAACGCCAAGCGTGTGTCCAAAAAGGCGATGCAGGTACTTTCCAAGTACAACTGGCCCGGCAACGTCCGTGAACTCGAGAACAACATCCACACCGCGCTCGTGGTCAGCAAGAACGACGAGCTTCAGCCCGAGGACTTCCCGATCTTCAACGAGGACAGTGGCAAACTCGAAGTCGATCTCGGCGTCCTCAAGGATGACTACACCGAGGCCTTCCGCAAGATCATAGATCCGGCCATGCCGCGTCTGATTGCCAATTCTCCCGGCCAGATCTACCAGTTGCTTCAAACCGCCTTCGAACAGGCAGTCATTTCCGCGTGCCTGAAGCAGTTCGATGGCAACCAGGTGAAAACCTCCGAGACGCTGGGAATCTCACGCAATACGCTTCGGGACCGCATCTCTCGCTACGGAATCTACTAAACAGCATTCAGCCTTGCTCAAGTCTTCCTGCACTTCCAAAATGTGATTGGCAGATACAGTCCGCTGTGCCTATACTGCCC
Organism: candidate division GN15 bacterium; assembly: GCA_014729205.1. Lineage (GTDB taxonomy): Bacteria > Zixibacteria > MSB-5A5 > GN15 > FEB-12 > WJKG01. The sequence goes on from WJKG01000352.1 coordinate 9,987, forward strand.
CCATGCGCATATGTCACCTCGCCGATACTCACCTTGGCGCCGGCGAAAACCATCCCCGAAAGACGGCCGATGGTCTCACCGAGCGTCAGCATGACATCATCCGTACCTTCATAGAGGCTATCGACAAGATAATAGAACTCAAACCCGATCTTTGCATCCACGCCGGAGACCTGTTCCATACCGTTCGCCCCACCAACCGCATCATGGCCATCGCCGCCGAACAGCTCCACCGAATCGCCGAGCAGGCGACAATACCCACTCTCATCATCACCGGCAACCATGATGCACCCAAGCAGTCCGGTCATGGTCCGGCCCTCGATGTCTATCGCACCATCGACAATCTCACCGTTGTATCACATTCACGCGTTGAACAGATACAGGTGGGCGGCGTCATGGTTACCGCCCTGCCACATTGCCTCACCACAGAGATCCAGAAGGCCGAACTGGCCAAATGCCATCCCGACACCAACGCCGACTACAACCTACTCGTCATGCACGGAGTAGCGGCGGGGATGGATGAGTTCAAGATGGTAGAGCTCGGCGAACAGGAACTACCTCTGGAAGTAATGCAAGGCTACGACTATGTTGCCCTCGGTCACTTCCACAACTTCCGCCAGGTCGCCGAACGAGCCTGGTACTCCGGATCCACGGAGCGCCTTTCCCAGAGTGAGCAAAGCACCGACAAGGGCTTCGTAGAGGTCGACCTGGATGAGTTCTCCGTGATCTTTCACGAGGTCGCCAGTCGAGTCATGGTCGATGTCCCCATGCTCGATGCTACCGGACTGCGTGGAGATGAAGTGCTGACTATGGTCAGGGAGCGACTCAATGAGGTCGGGGGAGAGGATAAGATCGTGCGCATGCGTCTGGCTAATGTCAGCGAGGAAGCTCGCAAGACCATGCCCACCCAGGAGCTGCAGGAACTCCGCCAGCGGAGTTATGCTCTGGACGTTCAGTTCCAGCGGTTCGAGAAGAAAACCGATCAGGCCGCCACGCTCGGTCGTTCCGGAATCGGTCGCCTCGACAAGGCCTTTCTGGATTTCCTCGCAACGCAGTCACTCGAGGGATTCGATATCGAGCGCCTCCAATCCTCCGCCCTCGGATACCTGACCGAAGACGATCAGTGACTGTAATCCATGAACGGCAGCAGCTTCAAACCGTGCAATATGACAATCACCACCGCGACCGGCGTGATGTACTTCACCAGGAACACGAAGGCACGATAGGCAAAACCCCGACTACCGAACTCATCCACACGATCTTTGTCCCGAAACACCCACGCCGTAAACAGGCAGGTCAGCAGGCCGCCAATCGGCAGCATGTAGTTGGTGGTCAGATCATCAAAGAAGCCAAAGTACCCTTTGCCCCCCATGAACGGAACTTCCAGGCTGGCCGTCGCACACAGCAACCCCACAGCGTAGATCAGCCCTCCCATTACCAAGGCTGCCGCTGTACGACTCCAACCTCGCTCATCAACGAAGTAGGACACCACAACCTCCAGCAGGCTGATGCCGGAGGTCAGAGCCGCAAACGTAAGCAGCACAAAAAACGGCACTGAAATCCACGGCCCCAGCTCAGCAAAAAGCACCGGCAGGGTCTTGAAGATCAACCCCACACTCTGCTGAGGTTCCATGCCAAAATGGAAGACGAGGGAGAAGATCGCCACCCCCGCCATTAGAGCAATGAATGTATCCAGAACAGAAATCGCGATAGCATCTCGGACCAACCGCGCCCCTCGCTCCATGTAGGATCCATAGGTGATCATGGCCCCCATACCCAGCGACAACGTGAAAAAGGCATGTCCCAGCGCCGAAAGAATGCCCTCCCCGGTGAGTTTGTGGAAGTCCGGCCTGAACAGGAAAGCCAGGGCTTTCAAGCCGCCATTGGTGCTGAACAGTCCATAGAACATCAGGCCGAGCAGTATCAAGAACAGCAGTGGCATGAGGATCTTTGACCAGCGCTCAATACCATGTTGGATACCGCCGATCACGATCGCCACGCACAACACCATAAAGATGGAGTGCCACATGATCGAATCCCCGGGACTCAGCACCAACTGCGTGAACTGGTCCTGGATCTGCTCGGGTGAACCAGCGAAGCCGGCGATAGCCTTGAAGATATAAGCCATTGCCCAACCAGCCACCACACTGTAAAAGGACAAGATCAGAAACCCCGATGCCACCCCCATCCAACCGGCGCCCTGCCACGGACTGCCTTTGCGGTGCAGCTTCTGGAAAGCTCCCACGGGGTTCTCCTGCCCGCGACGGCCGATCATAAACTCGGCCAGCATCAGCGGTAAACCAACCACCACCACACACACCAGGTAAACCAACACAAACGCCCCGCCACCATAATCTCCCGTGATGTACGGGAATTTCCAGATATTGCCGAGTCCGATCGCCGAGCCGGTCGCTGCCAGGATAAACCCGAGACGACTGCCCCAGTGTTGGCGCAGCTTGCCGACCGGTGAGGAGGTACTGTTGTCTTCCGCCATGAATGATGTCTCCTTGGATTTAACCCTATAGATTATATCTGCATTCAAGGCTGTCAACAACTATCACCCATTGGTTTGTAGTTGACCCTGCCGTGCAACCACGATACGTTACGCGCGTAGTACCTTGAGAATCCACTCGTTCGAAGGAAGATAGAGATGAGGAAGGAACATTCGCTAATCGTCACCCTCGTGTGCCTGCTGTTACTCGGCGCCATCCCGGCGCAGAGCGCCGATGTGGGCACTGTGTTCGGCACGCTGTGGTCCGCACGCCCCATTGGAGCACAAGCCGGTGAGTTCGGGCTGAATGTCGGCATCGCCGATGCCACCAGCGTCTATGGTACCTTCACCTACGGTGTCGGCGAACATTGGGACGGCCGACTGAAACTGGGCTTGATTGACGATGAAAACATGGATCCAAAACTGGGCTTTGGGATCGATCTGAAGAACACGTTTCTTGACGCTGGCGGCCCGAGCAACCACCCGATGGACATGGCCGCAGGTGGCTTCCTGGAGTGGTACGATACCGACCCTCTTACCGTAATGCAGTTCGGCGCCGTCTTCCTGGGCTCACGTGACTTCATGCTCAAGAACAATCAGATCATCACACCCTATGCACAACTCAGCTTGCGTCTGGAACGCGTCTCCTGGGAGTTCATGGGTGAAGACAACTCCGACAGCGATCTCGAGTTCGGCTTTAATGTCGGCGTCAAGTACCAGATGACACGATACATCAACCTGTACGGCGAGTTTCAACTCGATGGCAACGATGGGTTGTTTGTCGGACTAACGTATCTCATCCTCTAACAGGACACATGCATGAACTATCTGGATGCCCTGTTTCTTGGGTGTTTGCAGGGCTTGACAGAGTTTCTGCCCGTCTCCTCGTCCGGGCACCTCGTCCTGGCGCAGACGATCCTCGGCGTTAAACAGCCCGGCGTGGCGTTCGAAGTTGCCCTGCACTTCGGAAGCTGGCTGGCCGTCGTTGCCTATTTCCACAAAACTATCTGGCGACTCATACGCTCCGTATTCGACAGCTCCATGAAGTCCGAACGCAAAATGATCGGCCTCCTATTGCTTGGCTCGGTCCCGGCCGGTGTAGTCGGCCTCACCTTTAAAGGAATGGTAGAAGGAGCCTTCGCCAATCCTCTACTGACCTCCATCCTGCTGATAGTCACCGGCGTGCTTCTTCTCTCGAGCCGATTTATGATCAAAGGACATTCCGATGTGAAGATCCTCTCCGCCGTCATGATGGGCCTCGGCCAGGCTCTCGCCATACTCCCCGGTATTTCGCGCTCCGGCTCCACTATTGTGTTCGGGATGGCAGCCCAGGTCGAGCCTGCCAAAGCCGCAGAATTCTCCTTCCTGCTGTCACTGCCGGCGATTGGCGGCGCTATGCTGCTCAATGCCGGCGATCTCGCATCGCTCGACGCTGTCACGGCCGGACCGTACCTGGCCGGAATGATTGCCTCATTTGCATTGTCCGTCGTCGCTGTGTTCACCGTTTTAGCCGTCATTCGTCGAGGTCGCTTCTCCTGGTTCGCCTATTATTGCTTTGCTGCGGGCGCCCTCGGTATATACCTTTTTAAGTGATGCCAGGCGATATTCTCGTCATACGATTCAGCTCACTCGGCGACATTGTCCTCACTTCGCCGACTCTGCTGAACCTGAGGATCAACTACCCCTCCAGTCGCCTCTGCCTGTTGACCAAGCAGACGTTCGAACCACTGGCCGCCCTGTTGCCCGCCGTCGATCGCATTGAAGCTGTCGATGGAAGCACCACCTCAGCATCGTATGTTCGCAAGCTGCTCAATATCGACTCCGGCA
>WJKG01000034.1 GCA_014729205.1 candidate division GN15 bacterium
CATCCAGGCAGGCGCTGATTTTGTGACTATCGACGGTCGGCCCGGTGCTACCGGTGCTTCCCCGAAGTACATCAAGGCGGCCACCTCGCTGCCCACTGTCTACGCCCTGCGGCGCGCGCGCAAGTATCTGGATAAACACAACGCCGATCACATTTCATTGGTGATCACAGGTGGCTTGCGGACCTCTGGTGATTTTGCACGGGCGCTGGCGTTGGGGGCGGATGCGGTCGCGATTGCCACTGCCGCCATGATGGCTTGTGGCTGTCAGCAGTACCGAGTCTGCGATAAGGGTACGTGTCCGGTTGGTATTGCCACGCAGGATTCAGGCTTAAGAGAGCGACTGAGTATCGAGAAATCTTCGGCCGGGCTGGCTAACTATCTGAAGGTATGCGCGATGGAGCTTCAGGATTTTGCTCGATTGACCGGCCATGACGATATACACGAGCTATCGATAGACGATCTGTGTACCACCAGCAGTGAGATCTCAAATCACACCGATATCCCACACGCGTAGGATTACGGGCAATTCTGGCAACATGGTATAAGGAGCAGGTCCTGGTGGCCTGCTCTTTTTCTTATTGGTCGAATGTCATCCTGTTCGATCGTCTTTGTAGATGTCGAATACACGGCCGATACACAGGTTGCTTACAACTACCGGTTCATGGATGTGAGCAGCCTGAGCCGGTCGTACATATCCTGCAAGTTGTGCGCCAGATGCCATCGACCGTTCTCGAATACGCCATAATCAGCGCCTGCCATTGCGGCCGACAAACGAACGGAGTTGGCATAGAACAGCCACTGTTCCACCCATAGTTTCTCCAGGCCATCGTTGAATGGACTATCTCCCGAGCTGGGACCATCGACGACTCCCTCAGACCACGCTGTTTGCAGAATCTGTGTTGCCGAGAGGGTGCGCTTGTTGGTGGCGGAGACAACAGCATCCAGGACTTCAAAGTGCTTGGTGACCCACTGGTCACTGTGGCAGGTCTTGCAGACCTGCTGCATGGTCGCCTTGCGTTCTGCCTGTGTTTCTTCATCAATGAGGGCATCCGACACCGGGGTACCGTCGAGGTTGGTTGGCAGGTGCAACCCGTCGGCACTGGTAATGCCGGTCGTATTCGGTGACCGCGGATGCGGATGTGCATAAGGAAGCCCGAACAGCCTTGTATACAGCCGATCATTCATCTGGTGCGTCCGACGGGCGACGATCTCGCCTTCGGTATCCTCGACCAGGCTGATATGACAGACGGCACAGGTGGGTGCATTGAAGTCCTGGCCAATAGTCCACGGTATAGTGTCCATGGTGTAAGTGCTCTTCTGGCTGGAAAAGATATTTCCATGCTTGCTGACCGAGTAGATCTTATAGGCGGGGACATCGGGGCCCTTGTGACACTCAGAGCAGGTGTACGGTTGGCGGGCAACCTCGATTGCAAACTCGTGCCGCGGATGGCAGGGTGTACATGCCCCCATGCTGCCATCGGGATTCAGCCGCCCCACGCCGCGATTCGGCCACCCGGTCAGATCAGGAAAGGCCATGGTCCCGAAATCAGTTTCCCGCTCTACAAGACCCGCTACCGTCACGTTGGTACCGTGACAGAACAGGCATGATTGATCATCACTGAGACTATCGGTGCCATGCTGGACGAGAGAGTCACCGGTCCACGACATAACTCCATTTATGCTCCTGATCAACATCTCATAGGTTGGGTTTTCGACAAGGTTGACGTGGGCATGTGACATGAGATTCATCGAATACTGGGCGCGCTCATCGGGGTGGCAGGTATTACAGTCGGCCGGAGTGACGACAGTGTGTACGGGATAATCGCTATGATCAAAAGTATCCTCGTGTGTGTCCGCGTTCATCATATGACACTCGGCGCAGCCAACAACGACAGTGGCCAGCGAATCCGGTATCTCCATGGCGGAAACGCGACGGTAGAGTTGCTCGCGTTGCACAGCCTGCTGAGGGGTTACTGAGGAATGTCTGCTGCGCTGCCAGTCGGCCACAATCCCCGGCGTGACCGAGGCATGACAGATTAGACAGGCGTCGGTAGCATCGCTAACGGGCGCTTCCTGTTGGGCTGCAACAAGAGGAACCATACATGCGAGAGTTACAAACAGAATCACGATAGTAATCATGGGACGGACTTGAAACGAGACGGAGATGGAGCCGAGCATACTCACTCCTTTTTGGAGATCGAAAGGCACTTCGCTGTTTTGTGGCAATATGTTGCTCTTGTCGCGTCGTTGTCAAACGAATACGCCAGCAATGCTGAAAGTCGCTCCCCCGGGGATACTAGTGTTCGTGTGTGTGGGCGTTACCCAGTGAATCCTGCAGGTTGAGGTACTGGTAGTACGACATCTCAGACAGATGCTTGGTGAAGACGACAAGTTCCCAGATCTGTTCGTCACTGTGGGTCGGTCCGAAGGCCGGCATACCGGTCATTTTCAACCCGTGTTTGACAATCCAGAATAGCTCGCGATCGGTCCAGATGGTATCGCGCTCGGTGAGACTGGGGCCTAATGGGTACAAACCCTGACCGAACTCTGAGCGCCCGATCCCCGGGGCCCCGTGGCAGTCAACACACATCTCATCGTAGGCCGCGAAGCCGGCGAGGGTATCAGACAATGCAGCCATTTCCGAAGGGGGCGATGCGACCTGACCGGCGTGGTTCTGTACCGAGGCCCGGACGAAGGTTCGAATGGCGTTCTCGGTCACATCCAGGTGGGGCTCCGTGGCCGCGATGTTGTACCAGCCCGCATAGAGGTAGATACTGGCGGCAATCAAGATGACTGCAATCAGCACACCGATAGCAGCCAGACATCGTGGCCAGAAGCGCCGAACAGTCTTCAGGGCCTGGTTGTTGTTCGGCATGTCGTACGACTACTCAGCGATCATTACTGAAGAGGTAGTCGCCGTCCTTTGCAGATGCATGACAGGCAATACAGCCCTTGTTGGCACCCTTGGCAACGCGGCCTGCCAATGCCATTCCTTTTGCATTCTTGGCGATTGTACCGTCGTTGTTGTACTTCACCCAGAACCAGTCGTTGTTATCCGGATCATAACCTTCATGTCGTTGCACCATGACGGTTGCGGAAGCCAGGTATTCGTTTGGCGACTCGGATACCGTTTCCATAGTCGCGCCTTCGCCACCATAATTGTCCTTGGCGATGACATGGTAGGGGGTGCCGTCGATTGTGACGATGTTGTAGTACGTACGAAGGAACTCGCCATGCGGTGAGCGACCTTCGTAGAAGTCGGTGCGGATTGGCCATTCAGAGTAGTCGTCCATGGCTGTCCACACGGATTTCGCAAAACTGACATCGGCGTCAGTTCCGAACGGTTGTTTCTGAGCTTCAGATAGACCGATTAAGAGCAGAATGGTTGCCAGCGCTGCCAGGGGCAGCACGAGACTCAGGCGGGATTTCTTTCGTCGAGACATGAGAAACACTCCTTGTGTTATGCATGACCGAGGGAGACCGGAACACCGGGCGATGCTGTATAAGGCCTCAGAACAAGGCAGTACCGCTTGACCCTGGAGTGAGAGTGGGAATGATCGTCCACGGTGTCCCGGTTGTCGGTCCCTCGTGTCGTATCTCTAGAGGATCAGAGATCTAACTCTTTAAGGTGGCATCGACACTGATGTTTACTCCTTCCAGTGCCTTGGAGACCGTACAATTGTCGCGGGCGTTCTCGGCAAACTTGTTGAACTCGTCCGCTTCCATGCCCGGTACTTCTCCCTCAGTTGTCAGCTTAATGGAAGTGATCTTCGGGCTGCCGCCACTGGTTTCGAGTTCGACGGCCGCTTTGGTGTCGATCCGTTTCGGATCGTGACCCGCCTCCGCAAGTGCGTGAGAGAGGGCCATCGAGAAGCATCCTGCGTGAGCGGCGCCTATCATTTCTTCAGGGTTGGACCCCTCGCCGGTCTCGAATCGGGAGCATGCATTAAATGGATGGTCACACTCGGAGTTGGGCAGGTTCATCGCTCCTTTACCTTCCTTGAGTGTTCCTGTCCACATTGCGCTCGCTTTGTGAGTAGCCATATTCGATTCCCTTCGGTTTGGTGTTCGCTATTGTGTATTCACTTAGTGTCAACGAAATGGCGATCGGCTATCACCGGGCTGAATGACTCGTGAGGGCAAGGGCTTGCCTACCGACCGTGACAACCCGGTGAATCATTGCCGATCAGATTACATCGCCATTTATACTATTCGCCTGGCATGGTGACCTGACGCAGCACTTCGCCACTGGTTTCAACCTGCGTGTGGCCGGCCAGATCGCCAATGGAGACAATGCCCGTGAGTTTGTTGTCGCGATCAATCACGATCACGCGACGGACCTTGTCTTCTTTCATCACCTGGGCAACCTCGTCAATAGACTGATCCTCGTAGCAGGAAAGCACCTCACTGGTCATGATATCTCCAACTCGCTGCTGGGTTGGATCTTTGCCCTCGGCCGTCCCGCGTACACACACATCGCGATCGGTAATTGCACCGACAACGCGTTCTCCCTCCACGACGGGCATCATGCCGATATCAAATTCCTTCATTACCTTCGCGGCGTCCAGAATGGTGTCCTGCGGATGAATCAGCTTCACCCGGTTAACCATAGCTTCCTTAATCTGCTTCATGATCAAAACTCCTTGAATCCGTAGATTATCGTCTTTTGTTTGATTGCTTAGAGTAGTTCACGCGCCCGATTCTTCAGGATAGTCTTCATGATTTCCTTGCTGCGCGGTTCTCCTTTGGCGATCGACTTGGCCAGTTCTGTGGCTTGCTCCATCGTCACATCGGGTGGCATAGGTGGCTCAAGCGGATCGACCACAACTTCGATTATCACGGGACCTTTCCGCTGGAGTGCTGCGTCGAGTGTGGCAGCACAATCTTCCGCGGTATCGATCACGAAACCCTCGCCACCACAGCACCGCGCGAATCCGGCGAAATCGATTGGCTGCAGCTCGCAGCCGTATTCGGGGTTACCCTCGAATACCATCTGCTCCCACTTGATCTGTCCGAGAGTGTTATTCTTGAAGACCATGAAGACAATGGGCAGCTCATATTTCACGCAGGTGGCGAAGTCGGCCATCAGCATCGCGAACCCCCCATCGCCAACAATCGCAAATGTGGGACGATCGGGATGAGCCAACTGTGCCGCCATGGCATATGGCATTGAGCAGGCCATTGAGGACAGATTGCCCGAGACAGAATGCATCTGACCCTTCTTCACCGGCATCTGGCGCGCCCACCAGGTAGTGATGGTTCCGGAGTCTGCCGCCACCAGGGCATTATCCGGAAGGCGCTTGCCCAGTTCCCAGGCAGGTACCTGTGGCTTCATGGGGTGGTCGGTGCGTGTACCACGCTGTTCCATCAGTTGCCACCATTCTCTCATATCCTCCTGCGCCGTGGAAAGAAAGTCCCTGTTGTCATTGCGCTTGCAGAATGGCAGGAGTTCCGTGACCACCGTCTTGGCATCCCCTACCAGTCCAACATCGATCGGATACCGCAGGCCGATACGGGTAGCATCGATATCAATCTGCACTGCTTTCGCCTGACCCGGTTTGGGCAGGAAGTTGTTGTAGGGGAACGAAGTGCCAATCATCAGTAGTCTGTCGCAGTTCTCGACGGCATTGTGTGTTGGTGTTGTGCCCAGAAGTCCGATACCGCCCGTGGTGTACGGGCTGTCGTCAGGGAGGGCCGCTTTCCCCAGCAGCGCTTTGGCAACCGGAGCTCCCAGCTTCTCGGCAAGCTCCTCGAGTTGATCTTCAATCCCCAGCGCACCCTGGCCGACCAGAATCAACGGACGTTCGCCCGAGTTCAGAATCTCGGCAGCAGCCTGTAGTTGCTCCTGCGATGGAATCCCGGCGCGTGTAGCCCTGACTTCATTTATGTGGTGGGGGACGTTGCGCTTGGTTCCTTCCCATTCGACCTCGGTAGATTGCAGATCGCTGGGAAAGGTGATATGACCAACACCACGCCGCGCCAGCGCATGGCGGCAGGCCAGGTGGGCGACGTTTTCGATGTGTTCCGGCCCCATGACCCGGGCGTTGTACTCTGAGACATCGGCGAAGACCTTGTCCAGATCGACATCCTGCTGACCGTAGGTGCGCATCAGGTCATGGAACTGATTGCCGGTAATGGCAACCACTGGCTGGCCATCGAGCTTGGCATCGTAAAGCCCATTAAGCAAATGCAGCGCTCCGGGGCCGGAGGTAGCCATGCAGGCTCCCAGCTTACCGGTGTATTTGGCCCATCCGACCGCCATGAAAGCGGCTGTTTCTTCATGCCGCACCTGGACAAAGCGGATGTCGTCCTCTCGTTGACGGATCGCCTCCATCAAGCCATTGGCTCCATCGCCGGGCATTCCGAAGATGGTTTCAACACCCCACTGGACGAGAACATCTATAAGAACATCTGATGCGGTAGTACTCACGGTTCGACCTCACTTCCTATGTTTATGGTCGCTCGTATTCGAAATCTGGCAGCGGCTGACGCCCTGTAGTGAGGGTAGTAACAACTGTTGTGCCATGAATGACTATTGAGATGTAATATGTTAATACTACAGTACATAACATATGTAGACAGGGGAGTGCCAAGGGCTCTCGGCAGTTAAATCAGAACACCGTGAAGCGTGGGCTGTGCATGATAGGTACGAGGCGAATTCGAGTTGACACAGCCGGATATGTTTGTATAATAGCGCAAATACGCAAATATATGACGATGGGAGACTCCGCAATGCCTGACATGAATCGCGACCGGTATCAAGCCCGGGCACAGGTGATGAAGGCGCTGGCCCATCCCACACGGCTGTTTCTGGTTGATCAGTTAGCCAATGGTGAGCGCTGTGTGTGCGAACTCGCCGAGAAGGTGGATGCCGACCTTTCGACAGTTTCACGTCACCTGACAGTGCTGCGTCAAGCAGGGCTGGTTAAGGATGAGAAGCGGGGCCAGCAAGTGTGGTATAGCCTAAAAGTACCTTGCATCCTGAATTTCTTCGGGTGTGTAGAGGATGTGTTGCACGCCAACGCCCGGCGTGCCCGGCAGGTGCTGACAAGCAGGAAAGTGTAGTCGGCGAAAAGAGTAGCATGCTATGAACTGGAGATCACAATGGTGGGTACTGGCCCTGATGGTGGGGCTATTCCTGCTTTTCTTCTATATGCCGGTGGAGCAGCTGGGCTTCACGGGACCGGTATTGGAGGCGCTGGCGCTCGCTCGATGGTACGCCCGTGAGCACGTCATCCTCTGCCTGATTCCGGCGTTCTTCATAGCGGGGGCAATTGCGGTCTTCGTCAGTCAGGCGGCCGTGATGAAATATCTGGGGGCACGAGCGAACAAGGTGCTTTCCTACGGTGTGGCGTCGGTTTCCGGTGGCGTATTGGCTGTTTGCTCATGCACTGTGCTGCCACTGTTCGCGGGGATATATCGAATGGGTGCCGGAATCGGTCCGGCGACAGCCTTTCTGTATGCAGGCCCGGCAGTCAACGTGCTGGCCATTGTACTCACCGCCAAGGTTCTGGGTTTGCAGTTGGGGGTAGCGCGTGCGGTCGGGGCGGTTGTCTTCAGTGTGGTGATTGGTTTGTTGATGCACCTGTTCTTCCTGAAAGAGGAACGGGAGAAGCTGGCAGCCCAGATGGCGCTGCCCGAGCAGGAGGTGGACCGACCGCTCTGGCAGAATGGGCTGTATTTCACCTCGCTGATCGCGATCCTGGTGTTCGCTAACTGGGGCCGCCCGGATGAAGCCTCGGGGTTCTTCTCTTTGGTGTATCATCTCAAGTGGTGGCTGACCGGTCTTGGTGCCGTTGGCCTGGGTGCTATGTTGCTTTTCTGGTTCCGCTTGCCAAAGGTACCGCTGGCGTTGACGGCGCTCGCTGTTGGTGTCGTAGCGTGGCTGGTGCCGGATCAGCCGATGCTTGCCTTCGTGATAGGTGTGATTGGGCTGTCGGTGTTGATCAGCCGTCGCAGCGACGAGACCGGCGACTGGTTTGAACAGAGCTGGGGGTTTGCCAAGCAGATCATGCCGCTGCTCCTGATCGGCGTGATCATCGCCGGGCTGCTGCTCGGCCGGCCGGGGCACGAGGGGCTGATCCCCTCGGGATGGATCGCCGGGGCGGTCGGCGGCA
>WJKG01000353.1 GCA_014729205.1 candidate division GN15 bacterium
GGTCAAACCGAAAAACTCCACCTTGGCCCCACGGTCAGAATACTTCCGGCGCCGCTCGGAGGCGAATTCATCGTACACGGATTCGTCGAGTTCCTTGTTGCCATTGAGCACATCGACCCAATTGGCTTCGTTCTTGTCCCAGCGGATAAGCCCCTCGAAAGTGTCTCCATCGACAGTGATGATCTTTCCGTAGATACGCCCTTCGTTGTCGGCTGTAGCACCCGTAGCAGCCAGCAGAACCAGAAGCCCGGTTGCTACAGCTAGCGTGAGTGATTTCATATCTCCTCCTTGCACGCAAATTGCTGTCTGTGTAGCTACTTAGCACTACGAAGCAGGCGACAAAAAGATTCCTCTTTGATTAACGTTAAAGAACTCAAGGCCTGAAAAGACCAACAGGAGGGGGCTATCTACTTCAGCAACAGCATCTTGCGAACGAGACTCCGCTGTCCAGTAACGAGCTGATAGAAATAGACTCCCGTCGGTGCCGGCTGACCATTATCGAGTCGACCATTCCATATGATCTCGTGGTCGCCCGCCGGCAGAGTCTGGTCGATCAGAGTCGATGCGGCCTGTCCCAGTACGTTGTAGATAGTCAGCCGCGTATCCGAACGTCGTGGCAGCGAGAAGGCTATCGTGGTTGCCGGATTAAACGGGTTCGGGTAATTCTGAGCCAGAGTGAACTCCCGAACCAGTGACGGCAGTTCATCTTCGGCAGCGGTCACTTCGCTGACGATTACCATTCCACCGGATACCTGTGGCTGACGTTGATCGCCAAACAGGCCTTCGATGATCGGCGCGATGCTGTCATTTGCGAAAGTGTCAATCGGCGTCTCTCCAGGCTGACTGCCAGCCGTGAAATACAAATCGGCCCAGTGGTACTCACCAGCCACGAGCGAGTTTCGGGTCATGGATTCCACCATAACTGCAACTTGTCCCTGTGCTGAGTCGATGGTGACGGTCGCTTGAATATCACCCGGAAGTTCGGGACCAAGAACGACCGAGTCCGCAGTCAGTGCCAGCGGATCATAGCCTACCGGCAGCACGACACGGGTAGCATCACTAACCAGGGTGACGTATACAGGTACGCTCACGGGCGACATTACCGCGGTAGCAGCAGCATCGATGCGCACCGTATCGACCGGCGTTGCTCCTACCTGTACGTATCCCGACCTCACCATTGGCCTGACTTGTATGCCGGGTGAGGTTACGACATAAGGTGATTCTATACCGTCGTTGCGCGCAGAGATGCCAGCTACTCCTGAGAAACTGCCAACAGTCATCCACAACGACACCGGAGCATGATATCCGGGGCTCAGGTACATGTTATCCGCCATGCTTTCGGTGGAGAATCGAAGCGTCCCGGCTGCTGAGTCTATCTGGTACTGTCGGCTCATGTAGAGTGGCCAGTCGGGATCGAATGTGATTGAATCACACGTCAGCCGAGCAGGGTCGTACTCTAGTGGCACCGAGAGAGCCCTCAGCTCGTTCACGGCCACCAGATCAACAGGCAGTTCCATCACCTCCCCCACCTGCGCCGTAGTGCCGGAGATCAGGACCGAGTCCGGATCAAAGGAGGGTGAGCCCACCTCAACCAGTCCGGGCAGCACCACCGGGACCTGGCTCTCCCCCGTTGCGAACTCCACCTCAGCGCACGTGGCTGTGCAGAAGGTATCCAGTGTGCAGTATCCATCTTGACTGGCTGCCATGAAGTAGATATCGCCGAGCGTGTACACTCCGGCTGCCAGGAAGGTATCGGGATTCAGGCACTCGAACTCAAAGCGTATTTCCCCCGCATAGGGATCATGCTGAACCGAACTGTTCATGAAGAACGGGAGCGCGAATGACGGGAACACTGAGTCCACCGTGAGCACATCGGGATCATAGTGGATTGGCGTCACAATTCTCGAGGCACCATGATGCAATCGCATTTCGACCGGCAACGCCCACGCCTGATTGGTGTCCAAACTGGCCCCGATCAAGACGAGAGAGTCAAGCGCTGTAACGCTGTATTCACACGTGATCACCGCTGATTGTTGGAGATTGAACGCCGCACTGTCGGTAACCGTGACAACGGCAGAGTTCGTTCCCGTTGCAAGAAGGCTGGTGTTTATCGTCAGGGGGATCTGCCCATTGTCCACGCCGGCGCTCTGGCCCAGCGTCAGCCAGGCGGCATCACATTCGGCTGTCCAGGACAACACGCCCGCCCCCAGATTAACCACCGTCAGAAACGTGTCCGGCTGGCTGAGATTTGTTGCCTCCAAATGCAGACTGTCTGGTTCTATGCCAACCACGGGTACATTGTTGACAACCTCCACATGCACCCATACTGTGTCCGGGCTGCTCAGAGCATTGGGGGCGCTAATCGCCACTGGTGCCCAGTGGTCACCGGCGCTCAGTGAGACGGCGTTGATCGACACATCGACCGAGGCGGGTGCAGCACCTCCGCTTTCGGAAACATCGACCCACGCCGAGCCTTCCTGTACCGTAAAAGTGAGGTTCCCCTCGGCACCGTTGCTGACAGTAAACGACTGCGTCTGTTGCTGATCAATTCCCAGGGCGGCTGCGAAGTGCAGCGTATCCGGTTGAACCACCAAGATGGGCGCGGTGACGTCAAGACGAATGGAGACCACATAAGTCGAATCGGAATTGACACTATCGGTCACCAGGATGCTCCCGAAATAGGACCCATAATCAAGGCTGTTATCATTGACCGATATCAAAACGGTGTCCGGGGTGGTTCCCGTCTCGGGAGTGAACGATAACCAACTGTTGTATGAGTCCACCTCATAGTGAAGGCGATTGTATCCGATATCCTGGACTACCAGTGGTTGAGGGTCAGGCTATGCTCCCCCGCGCTGCATGGAGAACTGCATCAGTCGCGGCTGGATATCCAGGGCGGGATCATTGTACTTGGTGACCGAGGCATAGATATCGTAGTTGCCGTTGCGACGGTCTACCCATGTGATATACCGATAACTGCCATCAAGGGCTACATCGGCTCGCAACTGGGCGGAATCCGGGTCGGAGTTGGCGGCGAAATTTGCCTCGCGCACGACACCGTCAACATCGATCATCTGCCCACGGATGTCCCACGACGATATCCCTGAGTCCGACCAGATAATAGCAACATTCCCCATACGATCGGCACTGATCGCTACCTCGCGCTGCGCGCGGTCGGACTGGTCGGTGTTGATCTTGAGATTGGGCGTAACGGCGCTCATATTGGTGTCGATCTTCGCCGCGTAAATGTCGGGATTCACAGGATAGTTGCCATTGCGCCAGTCGACCCACACCACCGTAAAGTGCCCGGCACCGTCGGTGGCCACATCGGGATAGGCCTGCCGTTTGGTCGTTCCGTCGAGATTAACTCTGTAGTTCGCCCCCAGCGAGACGCCGAGTGAATCGAAGCGCTGCACGTAGACATCATCGTGGCCGCTACGGTTGTCGTACCAGGTCACCACGAACCACCCCTCGGCAGAGGCTGATACGCGCGGCGCGTGTTGCTGAGCCCCCCCGGCATCATCATTGATCTTGAAATTGCCACCAATCAGGTTCCCATCGGAGGCAATCAACTGGCCGTAGATGTCCCAGTTACCGTTGCGTCGATCTGCCCATACGACAATCCCGGTCCCCCAGGTCGACAGCGAGATATCCGGCTGCTCCTTGGTGGTGTCCGGCCACGAGGTCGTGATTTCTACATTGGTATTCACCGGGGCACCAAACGGATCGTAGCGCTGATAGAAGACATCAGGATCGAACGGGTACAGCCCATTGCGAAAATCCGTCCAGACCACGCCATAGTAGCCGAGGATATCCGAGGCAACCGACGGTTGGTGTTGGAACGATGCTGAGGGGTTATCGTTGACGCGAATATTGGCTCCGACCGGACTGGCATCCGAATCAAAGCGCTGCATGAAGATATCAGGGGTACCATCGCGATGATCCACCCAGACTACCGCAAAACGCTGGTCGCCGGAAACGGCGACACGAGGGTAGTTCTGCTCGGCCAGGCCACCATCGCTGTTGACCTTGAAATCGGCTTTGTCCGCTCGCACGGACGCAACGCATGCGAGTGATAGCGCTACCAGTCCTATGGTAAACGTACGAATACTCATCCGCCCACCACAAGGCAAAAAGAGTGCCCATCAAACACGATGGGCACTCAGAATATTGTAACGGCTCGTCAACGCCCTGACTCGTGGTCAGTTGCGGTGCCGGCACCGATTATGTCGAGGGGAACAGGGTCAGGCGATGCTCATCGTGAACCGGAAAACCGTTCCGCCCCGCCCACGCAATGCCTTCCCTGCGTTAAGACCCGTATCAGACTTTCTTCTTCTTGTGACGGTTGGCGCGTCTACGCTTTTTGCGCTTATGGGTCTTGATTTTCAAACGTTTGCGTTTCTTACCGCTGGACATCAATCCTCCAAACTATGAGTGGCGTCAAATCGGAATCTTCGTGATCATGTTCTTAAACTCGTTCGACGGCTTAAAGACCGGAACCTTCCGATCCGGGACCGGCACTACCTCGCCCGTGCGCGGGTTGCGCGCCTTGCGGGCTTTGCGCAGCTTGATCTTGAAGGTCCCAAAGCCGCGAATCTCAATATTGTGACCGCTCTCCAGCGACTTCTTCACGGTGTCCAGAAACGAATCCACAACAACCGCAACGTCGGTCCGGGTCAGTCCTGTCTTTTCGGCTACTCTTTCGACTAGATCTGCCTTGGTCACAGTATCCTCCCTCGACAAAACCGTCTATGACAATACTTCATTTGCCTGTCAACTCGCCCTGAGTTATCCCCAGCCCTGGCATAGGTATAACTCTATGCGAGAGGTAAGGATACAACAAACACTCGGCCTTGAAAAGGAAAAAATGCCGAAACGAGCGATTTCGGGGCTATTTTTCTAACTCACAGCGGCCCTTATTGATACAAATACATCAACTGGGGACCGCTCTGCGACCGGTTTACCGCCTGAGTAACGCCGGAGAACAGACTCCCCATCAGATCGAAGAGGCTGACCTCTTTTCGCTTGTAGGGCCGAACTACCTTGGGCTCGCCGCGTATATCGGCCAGCTCGGCAGCAAGCTCAATAGCCTCGTTCAAGCCACCCAGCGTATCAACCAGGCCATAGTTATACGCCTGATGCCCCGTATAGATTGATCCATCGGCCAGACGACGAACATCGTCCTCCTCCAGCCCGCGCCCCTCCGTCACAGCAGCCACAAACTGCTCGTGGGTATCCATGATCACCGACTGCAGCATTAGCCGCTCCTCGTCAGTGAGATCCCTGGACATGTTACCGACATCTTTGAGATCGCCAGATTTTACCGTCTGCAGGTCCACACCGATCTTATCCATCAATCCCTCGGCCGTATAAATCTGCATGATGACACCGATGGAACC
>WJKG01000354.1 GCA_014729205.1 candidate division GN15 bacterium
ATCGCACCCCGAACGGGAGGCCTTGTGGTTACCGAGAAACCGGGCAGCCTGCTTCTGGATGTAATCACGGAATCCCGGCGCCTTGATTCTGTCAAGTTCTCTTGTATCCATGATTCCCTTGTCTACCCTGCTCACTGCGCCAGCGACTGGTGCTGGTCACGGTACCAATCATACATGATGTGAATGAGTCCATCGGCCAGGCCAATCTGGGGCACGATCATCTGCTTCATCTTCGCCCACTTCATGACCCACAGAAAGATCTTGCCGGCCGGCACGATTGTATCAGCCCGGTCGGGACGCAGCCGAAGCTCGCTGATGCGCTCTTTGAGCGAGAGCGCTGAGACCTCGTTATGAATCTGCTTGATCTGCTTGAGCGTGATCGGCTTGGAGTTCTTTATGCTGGCCAACCGAAAGATCTTGTTGATATTGCCCCCGGAGCCGATCCCGGTGAGCTTTCCGTCGTACTTGGCCGTGACCGTCTTCAACCAGTCTTTGAGTTCCTTCCACGCCTCCTCAGTCACCTGGTCGTGGAGAATACGAACCGTGCCTATATCGAACGAATGAGCATTGACCGGCTGTTGATCGACCAGGAGCGTGATTTCCGTACTGCCACCGCCGACATCGATAAACAGATAGGCTCCTGAACTGACCATCAGCTGATGCGAGGAGGTCCGGCAGATGATCTCGGCCTCGGCGGGGCCATCGATAATCTTCAATTCGATCCCGGTCTGCTCCTTGATATCGCGCACGATCTCGTCCCCGTTTTCCGCCTCTCGCATAGCCGATGTGGCACAGGCCATAATACCCAAGGGCTCGTAGGCCTGCATGAGGTAGTGGAAGCCACGCATGGTGTTAATCAATGCCTGGCGTTTCTCATCGGAAATACGACCGGTTCGAAACGAGTCCTCCCCCAGCCGCAGTGGAATACGCACCAGCGACTCCTTCTTGAACAGTGCCCGTTCGCCGTTCTCAATGACGCGCTTGAGCAGTAAGCGGATTGCGTTCGAACCAACATCTATAGCCGCAAAGCGAAGGCTGGCGGCCCTTTCCGTTTCCGGGACATCCTCAGACATCAATCATGCTCCACAAGTCCGGGTGCGTTGAGTTGGGCCAGGTAATCGTATATGTCCCATTGAGCCCTGACCGCGTGACCTACATCACCATCTCTGATCGTATTATCCAGCCGCTCATTGAGAACGCGGGACTTGACGTTATCGGCGAATTGAATATCCAGAAACCGTTGTAGCTCTTTCTGAATGTCCGGGTCATAGACCGGAGCAGTCACCTCTACGCGTCGGTCCAGGTTGCGACGCATCAGATCCGCGGATGACAAGTAGTACTTCGGATTGTCGGCATTGCAGAAGACATAAATCCTGCTGTGCTCCAGGAACTTATCAACAATGCTGTACGCCTCGATATTCTCGCTCAACTCCGACAGACCTACTTTGAGGGCAAACATCGACCGCACTATCAAGCGTACTTTCACCCCTGCCTGAGAAGCCTCATAGAGTTTCTGTACGAGTTCCGTATCAACCAGGTTGTTCAACTTGAGCAGTATGTACGCATTGCGTCCGGTGCGGGCACTGTTGATTTCGGTCTGAATCAGCTTGACGAACTTCTTGCGCATATCAAACGGAGACACCAGCAGGTGCTTGAAAGTCGTCAGCTTGTAGTTGCGCTCGTAGAATTCGAAGACCTTGTTCACCTCACCGGTGAGCCGACGATCCGCTGTAAACAGGCTGTGATCGGAGTAAATACGTGCCGTGTCCTCATTGTAGTTACCGGTACCGATGATTGCATATCGTACCAGGCGATCCTTCTCCTGACGTGTGACCATCAACAGCTTGGAGTGCACCTTGAGCCCCGGCACGCCGAAAATGACTTTGACCCCTTCGTCCTGCAGTCGGTTGCCCCAGTCGATATTCGCCTCTTCATCGAATCGAGCTCGCAACTCCAGCACCACGACTACCCGCTTGCCGTTCTTGGCAGCGTTGATCAGTGCGTTCATCACGCTGGAATCTCGGGCAGCACGGTAGATAGTGATCTTTATCGAAAGCACATCGGGGTCAATCGCCGATTCGCGCAGGAAATCGATAACATAGTCGAATGACTGATACGGGTAATGCATCAGGATGTCGCGCTGCTTGACGGCGTTAAACAACCGGCCGTCCTCGGGTACATGCCGGTGTGGCAGGGTCCGGATCGGTTTGTAGCGTTCCCCATCGATACCGAAGTTCGGGAATTTCATGAAATCGCGGAAGTTGTGATAACGGGCTCCCGCAACCAGCGTATCGTCCTCGTTGATCTGCAGGTTCTCCTTCAGTATGGCCAGCAAATCGGCAGGAATGTCTGCATCGTACACCAGGCGAACCGGGTTACCCTCGCGACGCTGTTTCAGGCTCTTGGCCATCTTCTTCGTGAATGACCGCCACAGGTCATCATCGAGCTCCAGCTCGGCATCGCGCGTCAACTTCACGGTGTAGGCCTGGTAGTCATCGTAGCCGAAGGCGGAAAAGACATCGTCGAGATTGAAGCGTATGACATCATCCAGAATGATCACATACTTGTCGTGACCGATCTGAGGGAGGATTAGGAACCGTGGGACTGTCGACGGCAATTCAATTACGGCATACTGCGGTGCTTTGGACTTGTCAGCTCGGGCCAGAAGGACAGCCAGGTAAATGGATTCATCTCGCAGTTCGGGGAACTTGTCGACTTGGTCGATCATGAGTGGGATCAGTTTTCGACGCACCTCGCGACGAAAATAGGCGCGTACGAACGCCGTCTGACGATCGTTGAGTTGCCGCTCATTGACAATGAAGATGCGGTGCTGAGCCAGGGAGCGGAGAATCTGTTGATAGATGTCATCAAAGAGGACGTGTTGCTGCTGGACTCGATCCTGGATCAGATTCAGGACTTTCTTGGGATTGTAGCCCCCCGTGAACCGCTTGGCCTTGCGTCCCAGCGGAACCAGACGTTGGAGTTGGGCAACTCGTACGCGAAAGAACTCATCGAGATTGGATGAGAAGATCCCCAAGAACTTGATCCTCTCAAAAAGCGGGACCCTCGGGTCTGCCGCTTCCTGCAGCACCCGGTCGTTAAACGACAGCCAACTGACTTCCTTGTTGATGACCTGCTTCTTCATTCCCTGGTATGGAATGGTCACATCGACTATCGGTGTTGTGGTCTTGCGTACCATCGTCAGTGGATACTGCTCCTTCTGCGCACTGGTAACAGGGGATGGCCTCGTGTTCTGTTCAGTCGAAATCCTTGGGATTCATGCGCACACACAGGCGTCCCTTGCCCGGGCCTACCAGTTGCCAGGAATCGGTTTCAAAGCAGGCGCCCACGACCCCCGACTTGGATATGTTGCCGTCAAAATCGGTGATCATCGCCGAAGCAAACTCATTAAACGTCGGGTTGTGGCCGAAGATCATAACCGATTGGTACTGATCATCGATGGCCTGCACAAGATCAAAAAACGACTCTCCGTCGGCTGCATCGTACAGCAGCGACTCGCTCCTGACCGTCTCGGGATCCCAGCCATAGACATCGGCAACAATGCGCGCCGTCTCGATCGCACGGTTGGCCGGCGAGGAGATCATCACATCCGGTACTATCTTCTTTTCCTGAGCACGCAAAGACATTTCGCGAGTAACTCGTTTTCCTTTATCAGTAATCGAACGTTCGAAATCCGGTATGCCAAGGTCCTTGCTCTGAGCCTTTGCATGACGGAACAGGTACACAGTCTTCATTTTCGTTCCCTCAAAGTTGACCTGAATTATTCTGCAACTCCGATTCGCCCAAATATAGAAGGTGTTGAGTGCTGTAGCAAGGCGATTGCAGGGAGAATGCGGCCGATAACATCGGTCCACCAACTGGGCGTGGTTTCATCGGACGAGACGAGATCGATAGCAGATGGTAAACTCAGGCTTGGGACTCGCGATTAACCAGGTCCTGTAGATGCTGGCGTACACTATCGGGTAGCTCTCGGTCAGGTTCCTTGCGAGCTTCGGCATCTTCGGCATGACGATGCAGTGCCTTGTGCAGGAAGACCAATTGACTTGCGTAGCGGCGACAGAGAGCACACATGGCCAAGTGCAGCTTCACCTGAATTCGCTCGGGCAGACTCAGACGGCGATCAAGCGACTCAGAGACCATCTGGCCTACCTCCTCGCAACTGGGCAGCATCCTGGCCATGAGCATCATAGGTGCTTTGAGTGGATTAACCATCCTATTCCGAATTCCTCCTGGACACCGGTTCACCTTCTATCCAGTGTAGCTCCAGGCAGCGACGCAATTGTCGACGGCACCGATGGAGCATTACCCACAGGTTAGTCGCGCTGACGGCCAAATCCTTACAGATTTTCTTCGCATCTTCCTGTTGAAGCTCGTACAGGGTGAAGACTGCTGCCAGGCGTTCGGGGAGCTGGTCCAGGCAGATCTGGAGGAAACGGCGAAACTCACTATCCTCCAAGCTCTTGTGCGGGTCTTTACCCCATTCCGACGGGCCCCGGTTTGGACGCCACATTCCCTTTGAGGAGCCGACTTGTTCATATGGGTGTTCTTGCTCTACCGGAAGGATGTCCACCTTATCCGAAGGTGTCTCGCGAAACCGCTTGCGCAGGAGATCGGTGATCTTGTGCTTGAGAATGCCAACCATCCACGTACGCTCTGTGGACTTGCCAACAAAAGACTCCTTTGCTTTCAAGGCTGCCAGGAAAGTCTCCTGGACAGCATCTTGAGCGGCCGAATCATCGTTGAGCCGGGAGTAGGCAATGCTGTAAAGCAGATCGCCATAATCCTGCACCCAGCGCGAGGGATCGATTTTGCCCTGATTGTCTTCTGTCAATGAGTCAGACATAGTCGTTACTTGTCTTACGCAGGCAAGTGATCCGGCATTGGAAGAACAGGCAACCGGGTAGGCTCAGTGGCCAGGACTCAAACCGGCTGTCTCATCTCGCGAGCGCGCTTGGCAATCTCGGTCATGGCTTCGATAGCCCGATCAATATGCTGCTCGGTGTTGAACGCCCCGATAGCGAACCGCACTCCACCGTGGCGACTCTCGGTACCTATTTGCCTGTGAACGAGCGGCGCACAATGTAGACCGGTGCGAGTGGCTATTTCGAAATCGACATCGAGCATGATGCCCACATCGCCGGCTTCGAGTCCGTCAACATTGACAGTGAGGGTTGAAAGGTGGTTCTCGAGATCGTCGCAGCAATAGGTAATGACGCCGTCAATCTGGTTGAAACCATCCAGCAGTCGCTGGGCCAGTTTCATCTCATGCTCGTAGATCGGCTCTATCCCCCCCTGCTCTTTGATCCACTCCTGGGCCGCCCACAACGACGCCACACCTACCATGTTGGGTGTACCAAACTCCAGGCGGTATGGGTATTCATCGAGATGATACGGATATGCCGACCGCACTCCGGTACCACCGGAACGGGTAGGCTTGAGTTCGACGCCCGGACGTACGTACAGGCCACCAATGCCGGTCGCTCCCAGAAGGCTCTTGTGCCCGGTGAAGGCGACGATGTCGATGTGCATGTGCGCCATATCGATAGGCACCACGCCAGCTGTCTGCGAAATGTCAGCAGCGAACAACACCTCCGCCTCCCGACAGATCTTCCCAATCTCTGCCAGGGGTTGGATAGTCCCCAGTACATTCGAACCATGATTCACAATGACAAGCCGGGTATTCGGCTTTGTCGCCTTCTTGATTTCCTCAGGATCGACAAAGCCGTGCTCGTCAAACGGAACATAGGTTGCCTCGACTCCTCCGTCGCGCACAAGGTGGTTGATCGGTCGTATGACGCTGTTATGCTCGAGATTAGTGGTGACGACGTGGTCGCCCTCGGATAGCGTCCCCTGAATAATGAGGTTGAGCGCATCGGTAGCGTTGTACCCAAAACAAAGTCGTTGTGGAGCTGCCTGGTCGCCGCCAAAGAAGCGAGTAAGTCTCAGTCGCAGGTCCTCGAGGATATTCCCGGCCTCGATGGCCTTATCGAAACCGCTCCGTCCAGGGTTAACACCACATCCCCGATAGAAATCGGTCATGAACTCGTATACCTTGTCGGGCTTGGGCCAGGAGGTTGCCGCGTTGTCTAAGTAGATTAGTTTGCTTTCCTCAGTCGGCGTCATGTACACATCTCCACCAGTCGTGACCGCCAAGGCGGTCGGATCCCAGATCTCTCAGCCCCACGTATTGAGGGGAACATAGGCCAGATTACCCATAAAGGCAAGAGGATAAGGGCAATCTGGGCACATTCAGCTGACCGAAAGGAAGTCAGTGGATGTTCCGCGCCGCTGGCCGATAACTCGAATAGATAGATTACCCATGACGTTTTATCCACCACGGGGGAACTCGATGGACGTGCAGCAGTTGCTTAAGGCTCTTGTTCAAACCAAGGGCTCCGATCTCCACATCAAAGTGGGGGTGCCGCCGGGCATTCGTATTGACGGGACTATCAAGCGAATACAGGGCTGGGAAACACTGAAGCCGGAGGATACCCGTCGGCTTATGGAACAAATGCTCAGCGCCGAACAACTTCAGACGTTCGACAAGGAGGGTGATCTGGACTTCGGCTACAGTCTGCCGGGCGTGGCCAGATTCCGGGTCAACTGCATGCACCAGCGTAATTCCTGCGGCATGGTGGTTCGCGTTATTCCCATGAAAGTATTGACCCTCGAGGACATCAAGGCCCCTGAAATACTCAAGGAGC
>WJKG01000355.1 GCA_014729205.1 candidate division GN15 bacterium
CTCCATTGAGAGAGCACAGCCGGCCAACCTGCGACGCGATGACTACCAGGCGGATCTGATCCTCGTCGGCCCCCCGGGGTTGCTCTCGACCATGGATAACTGGATCATCGAACAAGAGGCAAAAGGCACTGCCGTGCACACCGCCAACGTCTCCGACATCATGGAAAACTATGCCTATGGCCTGTACGATCCCACCGCCATCCGCGACTACCTGAAGTACTGCTACGAGCACTTCGAATCACCGGCCCCCTCGGCAGTACTCTTCGTTGGCGATGGTACCCACGACTTCCTGAACCACCTGAATACCGATCAGCCAAACTACGTACCGCCGTACATCCACCCGCTGGACAGCTCCGCCTCCGATGACAACTACGTCTACTTCGGCGACTACGGTATACTCGATGCTGACACTAGCTGGCTCGACGGCGACAACCGCGGCTACGAGATGATGGCCGCTCGCTGGCCCGTCCGCACCACCTCAGAGATTGCCGCCATCATCGCCAAGGGCGAACGCTACACGCTCCCGGCCAACAGCGGCTTCTGGAGAACACGCACCGTGCTTGTTGCCGATGACGAGTTCGGCCGTATCACCGATGAGACCTTCCATGTCGCCCAATCCGAGGAACTGGCGAACTACTTCCTGCCCGATGCCATGACACGCGAGAAGATCTACATCTGGGACTATCCCTTTGTCGGGCGAGAGAAACCCGCCGCCAATGATGCCATCGTCGATGCCGTCAACGAAGGTGCTGTCATCGTCAACTATGTCGGCCACGGAAACCCGGAACTCTGGTCCGATGAGCATATCTTCACCCGCTCGTCCGATGTACCGCGCCTCCGCAACATCGACCGCCTGCCGCTGTTCTTCAATGCCTCCTGCGCAATCGGCTTCTTCGATGATCCACAGCGCGAGGGCATGGCCGAGGACCTGTTTGTCAAACCCGACGGTGGCGCTATTGCTGTCGTCTCTGCCGCCCGCCTGGTATACTCAACGCAGAACTCCGCCTTTAACCGCAAGGTATTCGATATCCTCTTTTCAGAGGACCTCTCCATCTGCCAGGCTGTCTTTGCTGCCAAGGTGGAGCGGCAGTACCTCTACTCGAATCCACCCAACCCACTGCGCAACGACCGCACCTACGTGTACTTCGGCGACCCGTACCTGAAGCTCGCCTACCCGCAGCTCAACGTTGTCTTCAACGATGCACCGGACAGCCTCGTTGCCCTGCAGCCAGTCACCGTGAGTGGCCATATCGAGGACGATGCCGGCCGTCGCCTTGTTGCCGATGGCACCATCGAACTGCGTGCCGTCGACAGCGATCGCCAACTCGAGCGCCTTGAAACGCCATACACGCTCCAGGGACCAACTCTCTTGCGCGGATCAGCCACTATCAACGGCGGCAACTTCACCTTTACTTTCGTGCCCCCGTTGGACATTGGCTATGGTGGCACCGGTGCGCGTATCGTAGGCTATGCTACCCTCAACGCCGGCGATGCCGTCGGTACTGCCGACTCCCTGCCCGTATCCAGCCAGGTCGCCGCTACCACCGACTCGCTCGGGCCCGACATCCAATTTGGCTTCAGCGGTCGCGACAATTTCGTCGATGGTGACCCCGTTACCCGCACTGACAGCCTGGTGCTGAACCTCTCCGATCCCTCCGGCATCAACCTCGCCGGTGGACTCGGCCACGGTATCTCACTTGAAATCGATGGTCGCCCCGAGAACACCGTCATGCTTACCGGCCATTACCGCGGTGCTGTCGATGACTACACTTCAGGCACGGTTACCTGGCCGCTGGGCTCCATTGACCAGGGTTTGCACACCTTCAAGATCAAGGCATGGGACAACGCCAACAACTCCGCCAGCGTCAGCTTTACCGCCGATGTCCAGACCAGCAGCGCCCTTGCTGTCAACGAATTCCTGAATTACCCCAATCCAATGCAGGATTCCACGCGTATCTCGATGATGCTGTCGGGGCCGGCCTCTGAAATAATCATTGACATTTTCACCCTTGCGGGACGTAAAATATGGACTTATAAGACCAACCAGTCGGTAAGTGCCGGCTATTTTGACGATATAGTATGGTATGGAATAGATTACGCGGCCGACCGCGTCGCCACCGGCGTCTACATCATGAAAGCTACCGTATCCGGTGGGGGGCAAACGGCTGAATCCTTTGGCAAAGTTGTAGTGATTAACTAGATCTATGGAGAAGATGATGAAACTCAAGTTGCTTGTTCTGCCTGTCGTTCTGCTGGCCGTCCTCATGTCGGTCGCTTCCGAGGTCAAAGCGGTCTCCGAAGCCGCCGTGCTCTACCTTCGTATCGCCCCGGGAGCGCGTGCCGCCGGTATGGGGGAGGCCTTCGTCGCCATCGCTGATGATGCCACTGCCACCCACTGGAACCCGGCAGGACTCGGCACCTATCCACTCGCCGACAGTTGGCGACAGGCATCAGTGCCCGATCACCTGCGCCCTGTCGAGGGCATCGCTGCCCTCAAGTCCCGTGGCGGTAGCGATTACCAGGCCTACGAAGTATGGGCCATCACTGCCAAAGGCCTTGCCCGCTATGACAACGAGTCCTGGAACTTCGGCGAGACCTTCCGCACCAAGAGCACCCAGACCGTTCGGCAGATCGTAGCCCAGTACTTCAACACGACCGACGAGGAACGCATCGCCGACATGGCCCACCGTGTCGCCGAGGCCAACAACAAGAAATCGCGCGACTACCTCGTGAACCTGGCCGACTCCGCCATGGCCGTTATACCGGAGGATCATGAATCCTACGAACCAGCACAGCGGCAGTTCGACAGCCTGATCGCTGCCTATGACCAGTGCCGCGTCGACTGGGAATACGTTCAGGAGGTCGAAAAGCTGCTGGGTGAAGCACGCGAGGATGAAACCATTACCGAGGTCGAATCAGACCGCATCAGCTTCGCCGTAGAAAAAGCCCGCCACCGGACCATCTACGAAGAACTCGTCATCCCCTACGGGGTCGCCCTCGGCGGCGAACTGACTGCTATCACCTCCACCGAAGACTACCTCGTGGTGGGGACAGACAAGGGCCTTCTTGTCTACAACGGCAAGAACTGGACCGCCATTTCAGCCGAGGCCGGCCTGCCAGGTGAGCGCGTGACCACGCTCGAACGTGTTGGCAAGTCTGTCCTGGTTGGAACCGACAACGGTATAGCCCTGGTCACCGGCACCTCGCTGGCTACACTTCCGGGTGCTGCCACCGCTCCTGTTGGTAAGGTAGAGGCCATTGGCGCCAAGTCCATTCAGGATATCTGGCTGGTTATCGATGGCCAATTGCACCAGTTCAACGGCTCCGTATGGAGCGAAGGCATCTCTTACACGGTCACTATCGATGACACCATCGAACGCCTCGCTGCCAAGTTCAGCATCTACGACACCGAAGCCGAACAAGAGGCCTATATCAACCGCCTGTATGCCATGCAGTCAGCCTCCGAGCCCGACACTGCAATGTCCGATACGACCATGATGGACACCACTATGGCCGACACGCTCGGTGTCGACGAAGCCGAAGCTGAGTCCGAGCCGGAAATCGAATCAACCCCCACGCCGCTCAATCTGGAGCCGGGCACGGAGATCATGGTCCCCTTCTCAGCCGGCATCAAGGGCAAGGTGAACGCCATCCTCGTGCAGGACTACGACCGGCTCTTGATAGGCACCGAATACGGCATGCTGCGCTTCACACCCACCGGCTGGACCCTGATGGGCTATAGCGATTACACTGTCGCAGAGGGTGAGACCTTCGATGACATAGTCAACAAGCGCAGGCTCTCCGGCATGCAAACAGCCGAGCACTACCAGCAGGCACTCATGGCCGTCAACGGTCTTGATCAACCGGAAGTGTCCGCTGGCCAGTCCATCAAGGTATACAGCGCTCCTCTCGCGGCCCCGATCTATGAAATCCAGAGTCGTTCCGGTGAAATCTACGCCGCCACCGCCGAGGGTGCCATCGCCTACGATGGTGTCGTATGGCAGCGCGCCGATGAAACCGGGCTCGGTAGCACCGATACGCGCGACATCGCCATGAGCAACGACGAGTTCTGGCTGACCACAGAGGATAAGCTCATCACCAAGGCCAACGGACGTAATGAGATCTCCTTCATGCACGTCAACTGGCTTCCTGACCTCGCCGATGACCTCTACTACGAATTCCTCTCCTTCGTCA
>WJKG01000356.1 GCA_014729205.1 candidate division GN15 bacterium
ATGATCATGTCCATTCTGGAGCGACGTCGCGAGATCGGCGTCCTGAAATCACTGGGTGCTGATGATTCCCACATCCGGTTGTTCTTCCTGGTGGAGTCCGCCACGATCGGGCTTGTCGGCGGGGTGGTCGGTGTGGTATTCGGGTGGATCATCACGCGCATAGCGTCCGAGGTGGCACAAGTCATCATGACACAGCGCGACATCCCCCCGGTGGACCTCTTCGCCCTGCCATGGTGGTTGGTGCTTGTCTCGTTGGCGCTGGGATTGGTGGTGAGTGTGCTGGCGGGATACTACCCGGCAGTCCGTGCTGCCCGTGTCGACCCGGTCCAGGCACTGCGCGGAGAGTGAAGCGCAGATAGCAAGTAATCACGCTGTCTACATCACACGCCCCGCCGAGTCGTACTCAGCGGGGCGCCTCTGGTCAGAGAACTGTTAGTGGCAGCCTACGACTGCATCACCATTTCCATCGTCTTTTTTGGATTGATCAGCTTGATCGTCCGATCCCCGATCTGCTTATCATCGCAGCCCTTCAATATCAGGTCCTTGACCTCGGTCGGGGTCAGGTCGGGCTTGATAGCGAGGATCTTGGCCGCCAGGTTGGTCACCTGCGGCGAGGCCTGCGAGGTACCCGAAAGCGGCATCTGCTCGCCACCCGGCACGTAACTGAGCACCTCATAGCCGCTGGCGTAGCAGTCGACATTGCCAAAGCTCGTGAATCCGGTTTCCTCGCCGGCCTGGTCAACCGCACCCACCACGATCATGTTATCCAGGTCGAACCCGCTGGGCACGAACTCCTCGAACTTCACATCGTTGTCGGCGTTGCCGGCCGAGGTAACATACAGGATCTCCGGTGTCTCGGCCATCGCGTGCTCAAGGGCCCTGACACCGATGTTGAAAATCTTGCGCGCCAGCTTCTTGCGCTCTTCCGGCGTGCCGCCGGCGTTGTTTTGTTCCAGGGCGCTCTCGACACCGGCCAGGCTGCCGCCCCAGCTCATGTTAACGACACGGGAATCGTTGTCGGCGAAATACTGCACCATCTCGATCGTTGCAGCGGAGTCTTTGCGCGCCTGCTCGACCGTCGGTTCCTCGGGAATCAACTCGTGCCCGAACGTCAATCGCGAGACCATCACCCGGACATACGGGTTGCCCTTGATGGCAATACCCGCCACGTGAGTGCCATGACAGTAGTTGCCATACTTGCTGATCCCTTCGACAAACGGCTTGGCTTCCTCGGGTGGCAGCGAGGCAAGCATCTTCTTGAGCTCGGAGGCCTCTTCAGATTCGACACCCATCTGGATATCGACCAGCCCCTTCATCTGGCGCTGCAGGCGATCCTGATCGCCCTCGACATCGCCGATCGGATAGAGCACTTCGCTAGTCTTGTCACTGTGGAGAGTGTACGCGATACCATGAACATCGTCGACAAACCCGTTACCATCGTCGTCCTTATTGTTGTCGGGGATCTCGTCCTTGTTGGTCCACAGCACATTCTTGAGTCCGGCAATTTCGCAGTCGAGCCCGGAATCCCAGATCGTGACAACCACCGGCTCGCCACCCTCGTCTCCGGTGAGTTCCATCTCGCGTGCCGACCAGATATCATCCTTGGTCACTGCGTGCGCGTCGAGGTACTGCGTTAAGACGGCGTTGACCTGGTCCTTGTACGGCAGGAAAAACCGGACCGTGTTAGTCGTGCCGAGCAGGGTCAGGGCGACATCCTTGGAGATCTCCCCATCGGTTTGATCCAGCATTGGTTGCAGGCGTGACTCGGTGATACCCACAATCAGGTTCTCCGAGAGCATCTCGGTCATCCCCTTGGCCTGCTTGAGTTGTGGTTCCACGACCTCGTACGGCAGCGGATTGACCAGCTCAGCGTAGGCGGCACGGAACGCTTCCTGGCGCTCGCCCTCGGGAGCATCCTGCGCTGCAATATAGGCCCGACCGGCCAGACCGCTGGTGAGGCGCTTGGCCTCTTTCATCTCCAGTTCGCGCACCTTCTCGTTGTACTTGAGATACGCGTCGTAGTCTTCTTCCAGCATGGCAATCATGGCCAGGTTGGAGTAGTACTCCTGGACCGTGTTCTGGTCCTTGATCTCGTATTTCTCCAGGTCGGCCAGAAGGTCTTCTTTGACCTCGGCCGCCAGCGTCATCACGGCCTCGTCGTTCCCGGGGAACTCGGCCGCCTTGACATCGACCTGGTACGTATAGCGCGGGAGATCATCGAGCTTCTCGATAACAATCTTCTCGGCCGCGGCCGGCCCGGCGACTACAGCCGTGAGAGCCAGTGTCATCAGCAGTGCGGTGATAGTGCGAAGCGGTTTCATAGCATCTCCTTTATTGTCTTGTCTGTTAACTGGCATATGACAATAGATACGCTTAGCGCCCCGCGCAAGTTCCGGCAAGGTTGAAGTTGGGGCAGGTGAGGCAGAATGAGCGAATTGGCGTTGCGAGGCGAGGTCGAGGGCTTGGTTGGGCGTGCGTGGCCCACATTTGATGTGGGTTTCTCTTCTTGTCGGTGGCCCACCCCTCCGGGGTGGGGTCTACTGGGCGGCTTGATCCCACAGCAAGCTGTGGGGCACCGGTGCGGTACAGACCGGGGAGATGGTTTACACTTTGATCCGGCGACATGGTTTACACCTTATCTTACGGCAGAGTCAAGGAGGTGGCGATGCCGTGGAAAGA
>WJKG01000357.1 GCA_014729205.1 candidate division GN15 bacterium
AGATTGAGACCACCTACCGTGCCGTCGACAAGTTCTTCGCGAACGCTCAGGCCGAGCCGGATGATAAGGTGGATGTTTTCTTCGTCAACACGGGTATCGAGCAGTTGCTTGACCCCGATGACAAGGAGAAATTTGAGCAGTTATCCAAGGCGATTGCCGACGAGTTCCGCGAGTGGGGCATCAAACGCTGCTACTCAATGTGCGTCGTGCCCGGTTACCTGGGTGGTGCCGACAAGATCGATACCTTCGCTCGCCAGATCGGTCTGCCGAATAAGCTGCATGTGATAACCGACATGCCCAACTTCGAGTCCTTCGAGGATATCATGGAACTCCTGGATGATCCCAGCATGGACAGCCTCCAGGGCACCGACGAATCCAAGCAGTATGTTTCCCTGTATGCCAACTGGCTGCTCGCGCGCCAGGCGAACGAATACGAGGAAGACAACATGTGGATTCCGCCGTCAGCAGCGGTGGCTGGCATGGTCTATCGCGGTGACGAATCGGTCGGGATGCAACAGCCGGCCGCCGGGTACAAGTATGGTAAGATCAACGAGGCCTCTCATGTGCGGTATCGGCTTAATCAGCCCGATGCTTCCAAGGTGAACGAGAAGGGCGTCAATCCGGTCGTCAGCTTTGAGGGACAGCCGGTAGCGATGGGCGCCGCGACCCTGTTCTCCAAAGAGACATTCAATGTGTACTCCATCCGGCGCACTTATGACTACGTCTACAAGTCGCTCCGTAACTACTTGAACAAGCAGACCTTCAATGTCATCGATGGTAAGTTCATTGATACACTTCGGAAAGACATTGATAAGTTCATGCGCGCGATAAGCGGCGGCGACAATATCCTGCAGGACTACACCGTTGAGATCTTTGCCGATGAGGAGATGCGTAAGAACCAGGAAGTTGACATCAAGGTGGCGCTGAACCCCAAGTACCCGGCCAGGACGTTCAACATCGAATTCATGGCCTGGAACGAGGACAACACGACCAACGTGAAGGACAAATAGGCGGCACCACAGGTCGCCAACGCAGTGGATTTAGGAACCGAATTACTGTCTGAAACAAGGACTGAAGCGAAAATCAGGAGGAATCGCCAATGGCACACCGTCCGAAACTTGAAATCGATGGTGTGGAGTATCCCCACGTCTTTTCCGTCTCGTATCAGATTTATACGAACAAGGATGAGACCGGGCGCCCCACCGACCGTGCCCATGCCGGCTTGATCAAGGTCAAAGTTGAATCGGCTGAGGATGGCAATGTCGACATCGCTCGCTGGGCTGCGGATACCAGCAAGACCAACTGGAAGTCCGGGCGCATTACGTTCTTTAACAAAGACGGCGCTGACATGAAGACCCTGGAGTGGAAAGATGGTTTCATCACCCACTTCGAGGAGCACATTCCGGATGTGAAGGCTATGCCCGACGAGCAGATCTATCAGTATTTCGAGATATCCTGCAACGCGATCAAAGTCGCCGACGCTGAGCTCGAGAATTACTGGCAATCGTAAAGCACCGTGGTGAGGCGGCGGGGTGGTTCAACCTCGCTGCCTCATACGAAACAGCCTGTGACGTTCTCGCTGGTCGGGGACACGGGATCAAGCTCCGCACTCAACTTCCGAGGGACAAGTGGTCGAAAAGCAGGGAATAGCAATCAACGTCGTCTGTTCTCTCATGGCGGATGGCAAAGAAGTCACCGATGACGTACATACGGTTCGGCTGGAGCAGCCGTGTGACTCGCATCACACTCTCCAGGTGACCGTCCGACATCGAGGTGTGGTTGAGAAAGAACGGGAGTTTGAGGAGATCGATGAATATACCGCTCTTGTCGGCAAATCGATCACACTCAAACTCACACCTCATGGTGACGTCGTGGATTCATCCCGCACGCTTGAGTTTATTGGGATCGTCACCGCGGTTGAGCTACAGCAATCAATCAACGAAATCAATGTAATCCAGATTATTGCCACGAGCCCGACAATTGCGCTCGATGCCGCCCCCCGGTCGCGCGTCTGGCAACCCGGTGAAGACACCGCCGGGGTATTCGGAAGCGTGCTGGGCGAGTATTCCATCAACCAGGGTCGCATTGGTGGCGGCGCCATTCCGACAGCTGCCGGAGGACTGAACAGCGAGGTTGATTCTCGGATTCAGTATTTCGAGACAGACTATGAATTCCTCAAGCGACTGGCCTCTGAAGTCGGCTACTTCGCCTACTACGACGGCAGGGCTTTCACTATTGACAAGGCACAATCCAGTCCTATGAAGGAGACCCTTCATTGGCGCGAAACGCTGGGCTCATTTACGGTAGGGTTGAACACAGGTCCATTGAAATTCCGCGGTCAGGTCTGGGATCCCGCCAACAAGAGTCTGGTTGAGGGCGACGCTGACCGCTCGGCTTTGCGGGTCGCCACCTCCGATCTCTCACAAGCGTCGCTCGACGCCTCGGAACAGATCTACCCCACCATTGGCCTGGCTCCATCGGCCAAACATTCCAGTCAAGCCGGTGTTGACCAATCGCTCACACGCCGTATTGAAGGGTCGGTAGGAAAGATGCTCGGTTGCCGGGGGACATCGAATGTCCCTTCACTCGCCTGCGGCTCGCGAATAAAGATTGAGGGGCTCTCGGCCCTTGATGGCGATTACTGGATACGTTCCGTGACTCACCGTCTTGAGGAGGGTGGCCAGTACACGAACTCCTTCCAATGCACTCCCACGGAGCTTGCCCTTCCCGAACAGCAACCGGAGCGACATCCATTCCGCTACATCCAATCCGGAGTTGTAACCGATAACCAGGACCCGGAGAACCTCGGCCGTGTGAAGGTGAAGCTTTCCTGGCATCGTTCGGATCAGGAATCGGGTTATATTCGCTGCATGACCCCGGATGGCGGCAAGACGCGTGGCTGGTTTGGGCTGCCAGAGGTAGGCGATGAGGTGGCCGTGGCCTATGAGCGCGGGAACCCAGATGTACCCCTTGTGCTTGGTTGCCTGTACAATAAGAAAGACACACCCCCGCTGGGGAGTTCGGAGTGCCTCGACGGCAGTTCTGTGGGCAAGAAGATCTACCGCACGAAAGCGGGTAATCAGATTCTCTTTGTAGACGAAGACGGCAAGGAGTCCATTGTTATCACGCAGAAGGACGGTTCCAACTCTATCCTGCTCAGCATGGACGGCCCTGCGATCACGATCGAATCGAGTGGCGACATCGCAATAAAGGGTGCCAACATCATGGTTGAGTCGACCTCGGGAGACATCGAACTAAAAGCTGCGGGTGCCCTTAAGGGATCGGCCGGTTCGGACATCGAACTCAAAGCTTCGGGCAATTTCAAGAGCGAGGGCGGCATGAACCACGAGTCAAAGGGCGGTGTCGAATTCAAGGCCAGTGGAACGCAGACGACTCTCGAGGGCGGGGCTATGACCACCATCAAAGGCAGCATTGTGAAGATCAACTAATGGAACGCTCGAAGTACCTCTCACTTCCCCTCACGCTCGAGGAAGGGCATTTTCCACGCTGCAGCTTGAAGGAGAGTCTGGTCAACTCTGTTACCCTCATCATTTCGACTCGTGTGGGACAGTTGCCTTTTCTGCGGGAGTTCGGGTGTGTATTGTGGGAACGCGAATTCTCCGATCTGCACACGGCCTCCAAGGCAGACGTCCGGGCCAGTATCCGCAATGCAATTGCTAATCATGAGCCGCGTTTGTACAATGTCGATGTTGTGTTCACCGAGGGCAGCGCCGCCCGTCAACGGCGGATTGGCCTGCAGGTAAAGGTCAGTGCCAACTACAAGGAAGATGGCGTCGAGAAGATGCTCGACGTTAGCTGCAGCGTTGAATAGCGCGCAACGGACTGTTACGGAGCAAATCGATGGCACGAGCGACGAAACGATCACAGGAACAGGTATTTACAGAGTTATATACTGCCCTGCGGAAGTTCCGAAAGGACACACCCGCCTCACATGAACGAGTTGATCCAATTCTGCGGATGCTCTTGCAGGCTTATGCGCACGAAGTGGTCAAACTTGAATCCGATCTGGTGGAGACCTGGGATGTCGCCAAGAGCGCGCTGCTGAAGACCGTCTGCGGTCATGCGGGTCGATGGCCAACGCCTGCGCATTGTGTCATGGAATGCAGTACT
This sequence comes from candidate division GN15 bacterium, assembly GCA_014729205.1. Classification (GTDB taxonomy): domain Bacteria; phylum Zixibacteria; class MSB-5A5; order GN15; family FEB-12; genus WJKG01. The sequence continues at coordinate 4,132 of WJKG01000357.1, forward strand.
GTCGATCCGGTCGTAGAGGTGGACGCTCACACACGCTTCTTCTATCGCGGCTCGCGCGAGGGAGCCAGAACATACTTCTTCTCACCGTTGACGGACTGGCCGGTCCTCGGGGCGGCCACGGAGTCCGTCATCCTGCGCAATGGTGACTTCGTCCTGCCTGTTGGCAAGGACTCCGTGGAGCGCGAGTTGCGGGCTGCCATCGAGCAAAGACCGCCGGAGGGACAGGATGGATGGCAGCTCTATGTGAGCTTCTCGTATACCGGGCCGCCTTCGGCACTGAACGGCGCCGTGCTTTACCTCGACGTGGCCGCAGACGTTCGTCCGCAACTACAGTGGGGATACTGGCATCCTATCAATCAATCATCGGGTACGTCCGGTTTCAGCTTCTGCCCCGGCCATACCTCATGGCTCGACCGAGTAATTACACCTGCTGGCGCCGACGACTGGGGTGGCCTGCGCACGAGCGAGAACCTCTTCAGTGATCTCGTCAACGCCTTCGTTGTGTTGCCCAAAGATATATCGAGTCGATGGAAAGCTGGTCCCCCGCCTCCTGAGTTGGTGGGGCACAAAATGCCGTATAGTGACGAGCCGGTTCTCTCGGACTCAGACAAGCACTACTGGCTTCGGATCGACCTGCCTTCACGAGGAAACCGGATACCGTTCGGTAGAGGTGTTAATCTGGCCTTCAACGCGATCGTGGCCGCCAACCGTTACACGCTCACCTTGTTTCGACACACCGGTGGCACCCAACTGATTGATGTTGTTCTTCCGGAAGATGCCGAGTCCATACTCACTATCGAGAATGTCGTCGACTCTGACGGGCAGGTCTACGCGTCCTCGGACAGCAGCGGCACACTTGCATCAGAGCTGACGTACACGGTTACAGAGAGAGACGGCCATGTGGTCCTCTGGTTCGACTTCACGCAGTCGTCGGAACCTGTCCCTAACTCGATTAGTATCGAGTACACGGTGACTGACGGTATCGACGCGAACGGAATCGAACCGGACCGCATCACTCGCATGTACGAAGGTCACCCGGGCCTTTCCGAGGTGCGCAACCTCACGCCGACGACCGGTGCAATACCGGCCCGAACGCGCGAGCAACTCGAACAGGAGGTCACGGTTCGCCTGCGCCAACGTGATCGGGCACTCACCTTCGAGGATGTCTCGGCCTGGTCGCGCGCCTTCGACCCCCGAATTCAAGAAGCGCAATGCAGCGCCGGCATCAAGCGTATCGACGGCAAGGTGCTGCGATGTATTATTGTGTCGTTGACAGTCGACCCAGAGGCCTTCGGAAGTGACGATGAGATAGAGTTGCTCAAATCACGATTGGAACGGTTTTTGAAGATGCGATCGGTAATCAACACGCAGTACATAGTCGAGGTCAACCAGACATGAGTCAGCCCGTGCCGATTCTCATGCCCCGATTGGTTGATCGTCGTGCGCGTCCGAGCTTTGTCGTTGCTGTCAATCAGCTTATCAAACTGGGTGTGGCACCGGAGAGTGTCTTCATTCGGCTGGTTGGACCATATGAAGACTACGATGGTCAGGTTCGCGCCCAGGAACCCGAACCCGGTACGCCCTTGTCCGACGAGACCGATATCGTCCTCGATGTAGGCATTACGGGCATTGTCGATCACATGCCGTATCAGTTCTTCACGACAACCAAGCACTCATCGTCTGTCGCTTCGTCATGGGAATCGCGCGCACGTGGCATCATGGCACCAATAGACGGCACTGCTGCTAAGATGTCGGCGATGATGTCATTCGAGCAGATGCGTTTCGATGAGGCCATTGTCGAGGTCGGTCACCTGAATCGCGTGGTCGATCTCTATGGTAGCGAACCACGTCGATGTTGTACTCACGACGAGCAACTGGGCTTGTGGTCGGCCCTTATGCGCAGCTTCAATGAATGGTCTGGCAACCCATACGGCATTGCGTGGGTGCTCAGCATACTGCTTGACTGTCGAATCCGGGTTCGAGAGAACATACCGGCAGAGCATCCGATTGATCCGACCCTTCAGTCGCGGCTGCGAAACGCGTTTTGTCGGCTGGGTGACGACTGGATTCTCGGTGATCGCTTCGCCGATTGCGATTCTCGCTACGAGTTGGTCCTGTACGAAATCGGTCAAGCCCACCCGGAGGACTGGTTGCCGAACGGTTCCCGTCGGCGCCTGCTCGATAAGATCATGGCTATGTGCAATCCTGTCCACCTGCAATGGTCCTTGCGCTTCGATTTGCCTGCTGCCCGGCGGCCTATTGGCAGAAAGGAGCGTTCCGTCTACCTGGGTGCTTCCTGGCATCTGGGCAATGGACCTTCAATACGTCACGACGACCACCCCGGTCGAGAAAGTGCAGTAGCAAACGGATAAACATGGAGATAAGAGCGACCATATGAGTGAATTCAGGCTCCTTTCGGTCAACTGGCAGGACGGTATGCTCGTCTCGCGCAACCACCTGGCCGACCAGGAACGCTATTTCGAGGAACTGGCCCGATGGTACGCCAAGCCGATTGGTGACAATTACGGCCTCGTGCCCCATCATGACAGACCGGCTTTGAAGTACTACGCCGCGCTCCGCGGCAGTACGGTTCGCATCGAGGTTTCAGAGTGTCACGCTATTACCAGCGACGGTGGCATTATTGAGATTGATCCCGCCCGGGAAAGTGTGGCCGTTGGCGAGGCCGAGGCTGCAGCGGATACCCTTCCGGTCTACCTTGCCCTTGCCGTCGATGTCAAGCAGCATGTAGGTCAGGCCGACCCTGGCGAACCGGTGCCCCGTCTCCCCTACTGTACCTGGGCTTACAGCGTACACATTGGATCTCCGCCTGTTCAGTCGGAAGCGAAGTACCTGCAGATAGCCCAGCTCGAGGTCACAACTGAGGGCGTCACGGATTCACCATACTACTTTCCGCCCTGTGTGACAGTCGCCGCCGATGAACGTTTGGCGGCCAAGGTACGCGAACTACGTGACCGACTCGATAGCCTGATGACAGCCATCTCACGAGTTGCGGCAGGGCTTGCACCGTCCAGCGCGATGGGTACTGGTGCGGATCTGGTGTCGTCGTTGAAGCAACTCGTTAGTCAGCTGGGCCTGCATGCAGCCTCCATGTTCGATAGCATGGTGCTGGGGCGCAACGCGGTACACCCGTTGACGATCGTCAATCAATACAAAGGGCTCTTCCGAGTTCTCAGTACGCTTCTGGCCTACATGCCATCAGTCAGGGATTTCCTCACAGACCGCTTTTTCCAGAAGCAACTCAAGACTGAGTATCGTACGTTTGCCATGTCGGTTGACAGCTTCCTCATGACCGAGTACAACCATCTCAATCTCGGCAAGCACTTCGAGGAGATAGACCAATTGCTCGGTGTCACACAGAAGCTCATAGCTTTCCTGGCCCAGGGAGATATCGCTCCTGAGCCGGTTGCCAGCGACACTATCAACTACAAGGGTATGACCTTTGCGGCTGCAGAGCATAAAGAATGCGTTCGTGAGGAATGGAACGACTTTGCCATTTTGTCGCTTGATTTACCTACTCCGGTCACTGTCAGCGACTGCATCATCCTGATGGAGAAAGATTTACTGGACCAGGCGCAATGGAATGCCATTAATGTACGTATTGGCTTTGGCGACGCCACGCTGGGTGAGACGAACCCGATGGTTGTCGATGCCACCACTTTTGGCAGCAAAGTCGCTCTTCGCGCGCAAGACATGATCAAGGTCGACTCTGCGCGAAAGGTCGGGTTGTGGTTCCGCGGGCTCAAGGATTCCCGCCAATTGAGTGGTTTGAAGGAATCCGAGATAAAACTGTACACTGTTGACTGAATGCAAAGATTGTCCTTATGAAGATACGACAGTACATCGACGACCTGTTTCGCTACATCAGCACCTATGAGTCGAACTATTCAGCGTTCGACTTCGGCGCCTTTCAGCAGACATACAATGGCATTCGAGCTGTCTTCACCGCCTTGAGAGAATACCGTGATCAGGCGGTTGAGACCGACTACACGCTGCTTGATTTCATTCACAAGGCCCCGCTTAAGGCCTCGGATCTCAGGGAGTTGACGGTTCAGACGCTGGTCACCTGGTTTGAGATGGAAGTCGACGTGGACAACCGATCCAACCAGGCCTACAGTTACATCAGGGGTCTGAGAGAGGTCAAGCAGGATGTGTCTTATATAGAAGAACAACTCCTGCCCAAGCTGTTTCAGCCTGGTGCCCTGAACAACAACTTCCAGTTGCATAACTTCTTCCTGGTGGAATTGGCCAGCTTCATGAACGCCTACGGTCGACCCCTGATGGTTGATCTCACGCCAGAACAGTTTGAGGCCAAGAACGAATCCCAGCGTGTTCTGGAGCTTTGCCGACGCCGGCTGCAACTGGGGGATGCCCTCATTCAGGACCGTTCGTCACTGGAGTTCCATCTGCAGCGCGTTGGATACTTCGAGCGTTGGGCCAGTACCAACAAGCTTGTTGAAACCTATCTGGAATCATGGGACTATCAGGCACCCCAGGGATCGTGGATAGCCCGACTCAAGAAGATAGTCATTGATGGTTATGAGAAGTTCAAGGGACTGTTCCGCAGCTATAGATATACTACGCTGATGTTCAGCCAGCGGCGGCCGGCCTACTTTCTCACTATCTTCCTTATAGTGGTTTGGATCGGTGTGGGAATCCTGGCGCCCGTAATATGGTCCAGTTATAGCGATGGGAAGCTCCAGAAGTTAAGGGACAGGGTAGACATGCTGAAGCGCTACTGAGGGCGCGTTCGGTGTTGTTTGATATGATGGACAATGTACATTCAAGTTCGGGAATACAGCTCGCGTGAAGATAGGAAAGCTGCTCAAGTTCGGTAAGAAGGGTGCCAAAGCGGCATCGAGCCAGAACAAGGACAAGGATAGCGGTGGCTACGAATGGCCCAGCGGGATACGCGTTGGTATCGTAGGCCATAGCAATAGCGGCAAGACGGTCTATCTGTCAGTACTGCACGATGACTGCAAGACGGCCCGTGACCTCCAGCTCTCGGTCAGTGACAGTCTGACCGCCAGTTCGCTTCTGGCCAGCCACCGAAAGATGTGGGGGTTGTCTCCCTCTGCGGGCGAGGGCACGATGGTTGACGTGCGCCAGGATCCGGAATTCCCGGAACTAAACCGCAGTGATACTGTCATGAAGATGGTCGCTAATCTTGACCGCAGCCACAAGGTCCCGATCGTCACGTATGACTACCCCGGGGACGCTGTCTCCATTGGCGCGGCTGACGAAACTGCGGAGAAGGTGACCGATTTCATGGTTGGTTGCGACGGCCTTCTGTTTTTCTTCGATCCCAAGACGCTCGGCTCACCGACACAGTGGCAGTCGCATGTGGCAGCATTCGAGGGGATGATACAGCGCCTCGGCCCGTTGGATGAACGGCTCTCTATTCCGGTTGGACTAGTTATCACCAAAGCCGATGTACTGCCGGGTTTCAAGGGCGATCAGCATGTGTCGCTTATTCACCCCAGTGAAGAGCCAGTTCTCGGCGAAGACTACGATGAGTTCTTTGAGCAGATCCTTGCGAATCCGCGCATACAATCTGATCCCGACTGGGCGGCGAGTGTTCGCGATGTATTGACCAAACTCAAGGGATTTCTGAAGACTATCGTGGGGCGTACGCTTGATTTTCAAGTTTTCTTCGTTTCGAGCGTCGGCTCGCAGCCGGAGAAGATCGGTGCCGAACTTGGTCGAAGCATTTACAAGCCCCCGGATCCCATTCGGCCGATTGGCGTCAAGCGCCCGTTCTACTGGCTGCTCAAATCGATTACTCGCAATCGGCGGCTCGAAGGCTTCCGTAAGGCAAAGCGCCTGGTGCGCAATGTTGTATTGGCGTGGGTCGTCGTTTGCTCGGTAGTCTTCATGTGGCACCTGTGGTGGCAACTCGGACGGGCCACCGGCCTGGAGCAGGATATCCTTGCCAAGTACGACAACGACGCTGCCGCCACCACACCGAACGAGCGTAAGGCCATCTCCGACGCCTACCGTCACTACTCGGGTCGCTGGCTGGTGCGCAAGGTATTCCGTGAATTCATGCCTCCGGCCCGCGATCTTTACGTGACGTATGGCAACCTTCAGGCCGAAAGCTTGACTGATAAGCTGGCTCGCCTGCATGAACAGATGGTCAACGTGGTGGGTGATGATTCGCAGTGGCCGCGCAAGGATCCCGCTACGGGCGAGCTCAGCGAATCTGACCGATATCATCGGCTGCGAATGGAACTGAAATCGCTCACGGAGGATTCATCGTCGGCGGTGTTCTCAACCGCTGCGCGTTCCTATCGGGCGTGGGAGCAGTTCACTGAGTGCGCCGGCGAACGGAGCAACTCCGCATGCTGGAAGAAACTGGACACGATCATTGCGTTCAATCGCGAGGTTGCCTCGGGGGATCTCGGGCAAGGTGAGGCAAACCTGTACGCTGCCATCTCCCAGGTCGTGAGTGGTGCCGAGGTCGAGGAGAACCAGGTCGTTCAGGCCAGCGATGCCGCCCAGGAGTTGGAGACATTAGCCAGTAAGATCAATGGCAATCCAGACCCGTCTTACCGTCTCGATGGTGCGGTTCGCGAGTTACGAGCGATTCTCAGGAAGCTGGCGGGCGCCAAGTACACTCAGGAACGAGCTGCTGTCGAACGATACCTGTCGGCGGCCGAGCGGATGAACCGACGTCAGCGCTATGAGTTGAGAATCGAATCGATCCCCGACAACGGGCATTTGCATCTTGAGGTTGTGCGCAACCAGCAAGAGCCAGAATGGCCGGCCGGCGAAATGGTAATCACGGGCGACACCAAGCACGTTTCCTGGGCACCTGGTGACGATATCTATATCGCATTCGATGAGCCCCATGTGGATCTCAATGAGACATGGGGCAAGGATCCCGATGACCTGTACATTGCCCGCGACAAATACTGTCTGTATGATCTCAACGACGACATTACATTCCCGGGCAAAGGCACTGTAGTGTCGATTACGCTGGTAGATAATCCTGCAGAGAATCTGCCGATACTCAAGCTTGGAGGAAACTGAGAATGATCCGCCTTCGCCAAAGCTGGCGCATATTCGCCATGATTGCCGTATTGGCTCTGATGTGTTCATCAGTTGCCATCGCGGCTGGCATTCAGCTACCTAAGGGTAGCAAGGCCATTGTGAAGTTTGACCCCAGTACCGCCGTGACTTCGGGGAGGTTTGAAGAAGGCAACAGAGTACCCATCTACCTCGTTGAGCCGATTGTCATGGGCGGTTTAACGCTTGTCGAAGAGGGCGCTATGGGAACCGCCGTTGTAACGACCGCCAAGGGAGCCGGTCGCGGTGGCAGTCCCGGTAAGCTGGCGCTAACCTTCGAGAGCATCAGTCCCAAGGGCTCCTATGTTCCACAGGAGTTCGATGCGGTACCTATTGCCGGTGAAACTGGTGAGATCAAAGGGAAGGGTAAGAAACTCCTCTCCTACTTGTTTATTTTCGGGCTGTTCATCAAGGGCGGCCAGGCCGAAGTTCCGGCCGATACGACTTTCGAAGTCACTATCGCCGAGAACGTTCGGTTCGTCAAAAAAGAGTAGCTGACATCAATAATCTGAGTCGCATAGTCCATTGAAGCGATAATCTGCTCACTGGCTTTCGGCGTGTACAAGATTGTCGACGGGTAGAGCGAATCAATTCGCCTGGGTTACCAGTACCTTTGCAGGGCGTCCGATGAGCGGTCCCACTATTCATCGCTTCGAGACACACTGAAAAGCCGCACGCAGAGCAATGGACCACATGTCGAGATCATCAACGCTGTACCCGAAGAGAACTACGAGCACCACCTCACGGCGAATGTCCGGAGCTGCATTGACACTCTCAGCACCCGCGGGATCATCTGATGTTATCTTGTTCGAAGGTGTGAAAATAGTCCATCGCGCATTGTAGCTCATTATTCATAATGAGACTGGCCCGCCCCGATGGCTCGAGGCGGGCCTTCTCAGTGCTGTTGTCATC
>WJKG01000358.1 GCA_014729205.1 candidate division GN15 bacterium
CGTAGTCGTTCCATCGCAGCCGCCCGAGTCAGATCCGGAAGCACGCCGGCAGTGGTTTGTCTCACTGGCACGCCGTCTGCCGGATCAGCATATCGCCGAGCTTGCCCCGCAGCTGCTCGGTGGCACTGTTTCGAGTCTCAATCGCGGTAAGGGGGATGAGTACTATTACCTGTATCCGCTTCCGGCGCAAGATCGGGGAGCATTGCTCGTACTGAGCATGGACATTCCGGATCTGGCGCGACTCGATGATGCCAGTGACGTGATTCTCTGGGCAACGGTGATGGCCCTGGTAATCATTGCGTCGATCTATCTGTTTCTGATACGTCACATTTCTGCTCCTTTCAGGCGTCTGGGGCAGGAAGCACAGAAGGCCGGACGAGCGGTAACCGGTGGCAGCGACGATCCCGAAGCCTTGATCGAGGAGTACCGTAGAATAATAGACGAACTGCGGCAGAAAGAGCAGGAGTTGCGCTACTTGAACGCACAGATACAATCGCGTGCGGATTCGCTGGAGCAGTTCAATGATCATCTTTTGAATTCGACCGATTCCGGTGTAGTGACCATTGATCTCGAAGGCCGAGTCAGTCAGATCAATCGAGCGGCGGCGGCTATGCTTGATGTCAACCCGCTGGACTATCAGGTCCGTAGCTGGGCGGCACTGTTCGAAGCCAATGCCGGCCTGGCGCACAGCATCGAGCGTGCGCTGCAAGATAGGCGAGGAGTGCCATATCAAGAGATCGAGTTCCAGACTATCGAGGACAACCGAATCACGCTGGGCGTGGCGGTGTCTCCTGTGGAGGATCTCTCCGGCAAGTGTCTGGGCGTATCAGTATTCTTGAACGATTTGACGGAGCTGCAAACTCTTCGCGATGAACTGGAAGCTCAGCATCGATTGGCAGCGCTGGGCGAGATGTCCGGCGGTTTAGCGCACCAGCTCCGTAATGCCATGGGAGCGATGGTCGGCTATGTGACGCTCTTGAAGCGACGTGCCGTCAAAGCAGGAGCCGATACGGCGACCCTGGAGTCGTTGCGACAGGAAATCGATGACGCCGAGCGACTGGTGGAACGCTTCCTGGTTTTCGCGCGTCCGATGGAACTTTCTGTCGAACCCATGCCTCTGGATGTAATTGTCGGTGAGGTTGTGCAGCACGTCAAGATGCAGGCAGAAGCTGAGAATGTCCTATTCGAGCTGGAACTGCAGGAAGGTTGTCTGGTTGATATCGACCCTCTGATCATGAAGCAGGCCCTGACGAATCTGGTGGAGAACGCGGTCAACGCGTCAGCTGACGATGGAGCGTCTATTGCGGTCCGAATCGAGAGGCAATCGCGGCACAGGTGCACGGTTGTGATACGTGACTATGGTTGTGGAATACCCGAAGAGAACAGAGAGCGAATCTTCACGCCGTTCTTTTCGTCGCGACCTTCGGGCACCGGCCTGGGGCTTCCGCTGGCAGCGCGGATCGTGGATTTGCATCGCGGTCGTATCACGTTTAGCTCCCAGGTTGGATTGGGATCAACCTTCACGGTTACCTTGCCAGTCCACGATACTGATACAGAACCAACGGCACAGTCTGTAGAACGTGCCGGTACCCAAAGCTGATCACTCCCGTCCATTCTTATCCCAAAAATGTCTTGGGTCGGTCATGATATATGTTATATTTGGGGTCGATTTTGCCAAGAAGGAGGAGATGATTTAGATGTATTCACCGTCGGATTTCCGAAAAGGACTGCGTATTTTGGTCGATGACGAGCCGTACTACGTGGTGGAGTATCAGCACTTCAAGATGGGCCGCGGCAAGGCGAATATCCGTACCAAGCTCAAACACATCAAGACCGGTTCAGTCATTGAAAAAGTCTTTGGTTCCAATGAGAGCTTCCAGACCCCGGATATGGAAGAGCGCAAGATGCAGTACCTCTACGAGAACACGGGTGAGTTCTGGTTCATGGACTCGCAGACGTTCGACCAAATCGGGGTGCCGGTAGAGAGCCTGGGCGATGCCAAGTGGTACCTGATGGAGAATCATGAGTACAAGGTGATGTTCCTTGATAACGAGGCCATCTCGGTCGACTTGCCCGCTTCGGTGATTCTCGAGGTCGTGGAGACAGAGCCGGCTGTTCGTGGTGATACGGTCTCCAATGTTACCAAGCCGGCCAAGTTGGAAACCGGTCTGGTAGTGAAAGTACCGCCCTTTGTCAAAGAAGGCGATAAGCTCAAGGTGGACACTCGTACGGGCGAGTATCTGGAGCGAGCCAACTGAGCATGCCCGGCAAGCGCATAATAGGTGTCGATGAGGCGGGAAAAGGTGACTTCTTTGGTTCCCTGGTGATAGCGGCCTTTCTGGCTTCCGACGATGATCTGAATGCGCTTGATGATATAGGTGTGCGTGACTCCAAGAAGATCGCACCGAAGAGACTACTGACCATCGACGAGCGTCTGCGAGCGCTGTATCCGCATGTACTGGTGATCATCCCTCCTCCTGAGTACAACCGTCGGTGGAAGGAATCTCGGAATCTCAACAAGTTGCTCGCCGAGGGGCACGCTGAGGCCATCGACCGGCTTCGCCAGCAGCACCCCGCCGATATTGCTGTCTGTGACAAGTTCGGTAAGCCCGAGCTGATCGAGGATGAGTTGGTGAGCCTGGGATGCTCGCTTGATGTCGATCAGATTGAACGCGGTGAAAGCGTTGCCCAGGTGGGGGCAGCATCGATCCTTGCCCGGGCCGGTTTCGTGCGAGAGATGGAGCGACTGTCAGAGTCGATTGGCTTCGAACTGCCTAAGGGGGCGGCGCCAATAGTCGATCAGGCCGGTCGCAAGCTGGTGCAGCAACAGGGGGAAGAGGTTCTAGAACGAGTGGCCAAAGTTCACTTCAAGAACTATCAGCGGGTGACAGATCGCCGTCTGTTTGCGTGATACCAGACCACATACAAGGTGTACCAGAAAAGGCCGAACTCGCCCGGGGCAAGTTCGGCCTCTTTGTGTGATGGTAGCGATGTATGAGACAGATCTACTTGACGTAGTCCACCATCTCGCCGACAACACTGGCAGTCTTGCCGTCGGTCGCGCAAGCCCCAAC
>WJKG01000035.1 GCA_014729205.1 candidate division GN15 bacterium
ACCAGCTTCTCGGTGGCATTGCCCGTGACTATCATAACCGGCACTGCCGGCGTCACCTTCTTGATCTCCGAGAGCACGTCCAAACCGGACATCTCCGGCATGATCAGATCAAGTGTAATGAGATCATAGCTGTTGGCATTCACCTTCTCCAGCGCATCCTGCCCGCTGTCAGCCATTTCAACCTCGAAGGCCCCCGTTAGCTGGCAGAAATCACGAAATACGTCTCTGACCCATTTCTCATCATCAACAATCAGGACCCTGAACGGTCGTCCCCGTTTCTTGGCCATGTGGGATAAGTTCTCTAAGCCGCTAACAGACATGGTATCTCCACCTGTTTGGTGTCTTGCGTTCGAAATGACCGGCGAGAGGAATCAGCGTATACCTATGTCCCGCGTCCACGATAACCCGATACCTCTTATCCTATTGTATCGACATCAACTGAACTTTCCTGAACATAGCACCCGGCACTTACATCATATGGCGAGGCTCGAACTTCTCACCAAGACTTGCCATGATCTTTGCGCACTGGTCCAGTATCAACCTCAGTTTCGTTTCTATCCGGTCCGGCCGGGCTTTCCCCGATGGTATGTCGAAAATCATCGTTTCCTGGCTGCGGGCAGCATTGATAAGCGTCCCCAGTTCCTGGACCGCCTTGACCGTACCGTTGACCAATTGGATGAACTCCGGCTCCATCCGGTTGATCTCCTCCGACGATGCCTTGGCCTTGGCCAGGTATATCGCCAGATTGAGTGCCAGACCCTTGACCTCCTCGTTCAGGGCATCTACCTGCTCAACCAACTCGAGATCATCCTGTCGATCACTGTTGTGTTCTTCTGTCACGATGTCCCCGTCAATTCTCTGATCTTCACAATCAGCGGCTCCATATCTGACGACTTGACCACATAGGCGTCAGCCAGCCAGCTCTGGAAGTCATCCTTGTACGTTGCATAGGCCGTATTGAGAATGATCGCCATCTTCGGTGCCCGCTCACGAAGCAGATGCATCACGTCGAATCCAGACATCTCCGGCATCTCAATATCCACAATCGCCACCGCATGGCTCTCAGGAGCAACTTGCTCAAGCGCCTCGGATCCCGACGCGAACGCGTCCACATCCCAGCCACAACGTCCCAGTTCATGCGTGTACAGGCGACGGATCATAGCATCATCGTCAACTACCAGTATTCGCTCAGCCATGACTCACCTCCTGGTCAGCCCGAGGTAACTCTATGTACAGCGACGGCATCCCGTCCTCTGTAAACGAGCAGCCGAAACTCCCTCCGTGATAACGAATCGTCTCTTCCGCCACCAGCATCGTCAGGCGCGTCGAGGGCCGATTCTCGGAGAACATCTGCCGCAATTGCGCGATCATCTTGTCCCGACCGTCCGCCGGACAGATCAGCTTGATCACCAGCGCTGCGTGGTCTCCATGCCACTCGGTGCGTGCTTCCGCCTTGCCCGGGGGCAGAAGTTCTTCGGCCACCAGGTGATATAACTGGTAAGCAGCATGCGCCAGTTGATCCTGGTTGCCCCAGACCAGCAGTGGCTCCGAATGGCAACTCAATTGGATGCCCAACTGCGGCCTGCTGAGCCGACCCGTAAGCAACTCCAGGCTGCGGGAAGCTAACTCGTTCAAATCAAATGACGTCTTCTCTTGCTGGCTGTCACGATGGAACTCCAGCAAGTGAGTCAGTACGTCCTCCGTTCGACGCGTCTCGTTGGCAATGATGCTCAGGTACTCCCGCTGGATCTCCGATGGGCTGTCTTTGAGCATCAGGTTGGCAAACCCGCCAATCACTGTCAGCGGGTTGCGAAGCTCATGTGCTACAGCCGAGGTCAGCTCGCCGATTATCGACATCTTCTCGATCTTGATAATCTGTTCCTGCGACTCTTTGAGCAGCTGATTCGCCTTCTCCAGCTCCTGGGCACGCTCAAGTTGCTGGTCATACAACCGGGCCCGCTCCATGGCCACTGCAGCGGCGTTGGCCAGAATCTGCAACATGCGCACATCGTCGTCGGAGATCGGTCGCGACGTTATCAGGTTGTCGGCCATGATCAAACCCTGGAGGTTCCCTTTACTCACCATAGGAACCAGCGCCGTCCGCGTCGTACCCAGCATCCTGAGCAGCCCGGTCGTGATATCATCAAGCACCGACTCCTGCTGCAAATTGGCCCACTGGCAAGACTGACACACCTGACTGATACGTGATTCATCATCCAGGCTCAACGTGTACTGACGAATATGCTCCGTCAATCGGTCCTGCCCGGCCTGGGGTGGCCCCTCATGCCCCTCCAGCAACTGGCCCAGCGACAACCGTTTCGATTCCAGGTTGGTCCAGATGTCCCCCGCTTCCTCTGCCGACGATGGCCCCACCGCAATATGACCCTGCAGCGAGTTCGTCGTCGCATCAAACAGAAACAAAAAGGCACGATTGAACCCGAGTCCCTGTGACGCTGTCGCACCGGTCAGGATAGTCCTGAGAATCTGGTTGAGCTCCAGCGAGGACGTCAGTGCCACCGAAACATCGGCCAGAACACCCAACCGCTCAGCCGCAATATGACCCTCGGCGGTGCCACCTGCCTGTTCGTTGCTATCGACCACGTACCCGACAAACTCCGGACGCGACCCGCTGTCGTTGTCGATAACTCGTCCGGTGATCGTCAGACACATTGCGCGCCCGTAAATGTTCGTACACTCCAGCCCGCGCCGGACAAACTTGGTCCTGCCACCGATTATATCATCCCAGCGATGTGCCAGCCCGCTTTCCAGCAGCGCGTCAAGACGCGCGACCGTTCTGTCGCGAGCCGTATCCTCACCGTTCAACCCAAATATCCGCTCAGCAGTCTTATTCCACGATACCAGCACCCCATCCGAGTCGAAGCGAAATGACCCTACCCTGAGCTGGTCCAGCTCCGCATCCGTCTCGGCACTCGGCAGTGACAGCATATCGCTTTCGGTCACAAATACATCCGTTGTGCTCACGACCGAGGTTCCTCCCCGTTTGCCTGCTCCATGGCGGCCGCCAAAACGCCCAGCCTATGAAGCTTGCGGTTCATATTTCCTATCCGCAATGCGGCGCTCTCCATACGCCGTAACCGGGCCAGCGACTTCTGTGTCGACGCCGCCCGCTCCTGAATCAGACAGTTGACATTGCCCACGATCACACTAAGCGCGTTGTTGATCTCGTTGCTTGCCAGCGCGAGCAATTCAGCCGTCTCGTGTATATCCTCCAAACTGGGACGATCGTCAGGCGCTGTCTCCCCCGACTCCGAGAGCTCCTTTTGCGTCTGCTCCAGTCGCACCAGGCTGTCGTTGCGTTCCAGTGCCAAAGCCATCTGGTCGGCCACAATACTCAGTAACGTCACTTCTGACTCCGAAATCGCCCCCGGCTTCTCACAACCCAGATTCAGAACACCGATCACATCGTCCGCCGAGAGCAGCGGCACCGAAACGAATGTCGCATAATCGCTACCCGGATCGAAACTCGAAACGCTGCTGCGTTCCGAAAGCAGAATCGGCTTGCGATTGTTTGCCGTCCATCCCGACAACCCATCTCCCTTGTCCAGGGACAGGAAACTCAGTAATTCCACCGGCCGCCCGATACCGGCAAACTGCTTCAACCGTTGCTGATCGCGATCAATAAGATAAAGTGTCGCACCGTCGAAACTGACCGCCGTGCTGATCTTCCTTAGCAACTCAACAAATGTCGCCTCTTCCGGCGGTCCGCTCCGCAGCACGTCCGCCGTCTCCGAAACCAGTTCCAGTACCTGCCACAACTGCTCCGGATTGCTGGACTTACCCGTCTTCTTTCTCGTTCGGGTCACCATCGTTATACCCCCGTCAGTTCCTGGAGCCGTTCCATGAGCATCAGCGCCGCCTTCTTCTGCAACTCAGTGAAAAAGCGTACCTTCTGAGGTGCCGACACATGCAGCGCCGGGTCCCCGCGATCGTCCTCGAAAGCCTGCTGCCACGCTCGAGGCCCTTTCTTCGTTACCTCAAACGGCTCCGCGGTCAGCATACGACCGCGTATCAGATCCAGAAGCCGAAGCTCACCACTGATCACACCATACGTCTGGTATGTGTGCATGATCAGCGGCAAACTGAAGCTCTTGCGGCGCTCCAGCCAGGTATCGTCGACAACCACTACCATCAGGTAGCGCCCGCCGATTTCAAGCCCCCAGTTCATTAGTGAATCTGTATGATAAACATCCACCGGAAAGGCCGGCTGATCCTCGTAGATCGGCTCGGCCGGAAGGACTCGCAGCCGCTGATTCCGGCTCAGCATCTGGTGCAGTTGCTCGTAGAGATCAGCATCGGACCACGCCCCCCGCTGCTCAATTACTTTGAGCAACAGCACGCGCTCCTGCGCCGACTGGCCCGCCGATGGCAACAGCATCGCCATCACCAGCACCAGCACGCCGAGTACTATCCAGGCACCGGCTTCAGGCCTCGGACTGCACATACTTCTCCAGCACGACC
>WJKG01000359.1 GCA_014729205.1 candidate division GN15 bacterium
CAGCTTAAGCGAGCAAAAGCCGATCTGTCGAGTTCTTCGGGTCTTTCTCCGTAATCCGTGTGGTGAGACCAAACAAAAGGGAACCGGCCACAAGGGTAGCCGGCTCCGCATTGTAAGCTATTCTCAGGCAGCGCCTTAGTGTGTTTCCTTGTAGACTTTCACACGTGCCTGGGCTCGCTCCAAAGCGGCTCGTGCCCGTGGCAAATCAATCGATGAGTCCTCGTGTGACTTGCTCGACAAGTTCACCAGACGATTCTTGGCTCGCTCGTAGGCTTCCTGGGCACGCTCGATATCAATGTCGTTAGCCCGCTCCACAGCGTCACACAGGATAGTGGCGACATTGTTGGAGACTTCAAGGAAACCGTTGGTAGCGGCCATGATCTCTACCCGTTCATCCTTGTCACGGAACTCCAGGCGACCCGGCTGCAGGGCGGTGATCAACGGTGCGTGGTTGCTCAACACCCCGAGGTAGCCCTCGGATCCGTGAACGACAAGCGAGGCGACCTCGCCGTCGTAGAACACTTTCTCCGGTGTGACTATCGACAAACGGAACATAGTCTATCTATCACTTCTTCGAGTCTTCATAACGCTGCATGACTTCGTCGATGTTACCGGCCATATAGAACATCTGCTCACCGATATGGTCCAGTTCACCATCGATAATCATCTTGAAGCCCTTCACTGTGTCTTCCACCTTCACATACACACCGGACTTGCCGGTAAACGCTTCCGCGACGAAGAACGGTTGCGAGAGGAAGCGCTGGACCTTGCGTGCGCGCTGTACAGTCTGGCGGTCTTCCTCGGACAACTCATCCATACCCAGAATGGCGATAATGTCCTGCAGGTCTTTGTAACGCTGGAGGATCATCTGCACCGAACGGGCCACGTTGTAGTGTTCCTCGCCGACAACAGCCGGATCCAGGATGCGGCTGGTGGAATCGAGCGGGTCTACCGCCGGATACAGGCCGAGCTCCGCAATCTGGCGAGAGAGCACGGTGGTAGCGTCAAGGTGCGAGAAGGTCGTTGCCGGAGCGGGGTCGGTCAGGTCGTCAGCAGGGACGTAAATGGCCTGCACCGACGTAATTGAACCGGCCTTGGTGGAGGTAATTCGTTCCTGCAGACCGCCCATTTCCGTACCCAGTGTCGGCTGATAACCCACGGCTGACGGCATACGTCCCAGCAACGCCGATACCTCGTTACCGGCCTGGACAAAACGGAAGATATTGTCGATGAAGATCAGCGTGTCCTGGTGCATATCATCACGGAAGTACTCCGCCATGGTAAGACCGGAGAGGGCCACGCGCAGACGTGCTCCGGGCGGCTCATTCATCTGACCGAATACCATAGCCGTACGCTCGATAACACCGGATTCGGTCATTTCCAACCAGAGGTCGTTACCTTCGCGGGTGCGCTCACCGACGCCGCAGAACACGGAGTAGCCACCGTGCTCAGTAGCGATATTATGGATGAGCTCCTGAATGATAACGGTCTTGCCCACACCGGCACCGCCGAACATACCGACCTTACCACCTTTGAGGTATGGTTCCAGCAGATCGATGACTTTGATCCCGGTTTCAAACATCTCGGCCGATGTCGCCTGATCTTCAAACGGCGGCGCCAGGCGATGAATGGGATTCCGTGGCGCGTCGCTGGCAACATCACCCTTGCCGTCGATCGGTTGACCGAGGAGGTCAAAGACGCGTCCCAGGCAGTTGTCGCCTACCGGTACGCGGATCGGTTGTCCGGTGTCGACCGCTTCCATGCCGCGTACCAGGCCGTCGGTGGAGGCCAGGGCCACACAGCGGACGATATTGTCGCCGATATGCATGGCCACCTCAACCGTCAGGTCACCTTCGCGGCCGGGATCTTTGATCTTGATGGCGTTCAAGATGTCAGGCAGAGCATCGGAGGAGAATTCACAGTCCACCGTCGCGCCAATTACCTGAGCAACTCGTCCTACATTTTCAGCCATGTAAGCTAACTCCAGTTATGATACAGCACTTCGTTCTCGCGTTATCTATCCTTTGAGCGCCTCGGCGCCGGAAACCACTTCCAGCAGCTCCGTCGTGATCTGAGCCTGGCGCGCCTTGTTATAGTCAAGCGTCAGGCGGTCGATCATCTCGCCGGCGTTCTTGGTCGCATTATTCATGGCGATCATTCGACTGCCATGCTCGCTGGCGAACGACTCATTGAGTGCGGTCACCATCTTTGTCGTTGCATAACTCGGCATCAGAGCGGCATAGATGGCCTCCGGGTCGGGCTCAAAGATGTAGTCCATTGTGCCCTGATGCTCGTTTTCGTCGTCGTCGCTGATCTCCGGCTTCTCGATCGGCAGGTAACTCTCCAGAGTTACCTTGTATTTCGATGTCGACAGGAACCGGGTGTACAGCAAATCGATCTGGTCGGTCTGGCCGGCGATGAAGCGATCGGTCAATTGATGGACGATCGCCCGTGCGCGCGAGTACTCGAGTTGACCGCTCCAGTCACCCTCGTAGCCGAGGATAGACCAGTCGCGACGCTTGAAGTAGTCATGGCATTTCTTTCCGACGCACAGCAGCTCAATGTCGACCTCACCCGCCTCTTCAATCCACTGGACCGCGCGGCGGATGATGTTCGCATTGAAGGAGCCGCAGAAGCCGCGGTCGGAGGTGATGACCACCAGCGTCTTGCGATGGACTTCTCGCTTGTCGAAATACGGGTGGGAGATCTCGCCGGTGGCGCCGGCGGCCAGGTGCATCAGCATCTCGTTGAGCTTCTCGGCGTACGGCCTTGCTTGCTCTACACGCTGCTGTGCACGGCGCAGTTTGGCGGCAGCCACCATCTCCATAGCGCCCGTGATGCGCCTGGTCGACTTGACCGATTTGATTCGATTCTGGACTTCTTTCAGTCTTGCCATAGGTCGTCCTACCTACCCTTGAGCATCAAGCCGTGAACTGCTTCTTGAATTCTTCCGCAGCCGACTTCAGCTTGGCTTCGGTCTCATCGGAGATCTTCCGATCCTTCTCGAGATTGTGCTTGATATCCGGATACTTCTCATCGCAGAAGGCAACAAAACGCTGCTCGAAATCCGAAATCTTACTAACCTCGATATCATCCAGATAGCCGCGGGCACCGCACCAGATAATCATCACCTGGTGTTCCACCGTCATGGGCGAATACTGCCCCTGCTTGAGGAGCTCTACCATGCGGGCACCGCGCCGGAGCTGCTTAAGGGTTGCCTCGTCCAGATCGGATCCAAACTGGGCAAATGCCTCCAGCTCACGGTACTGAGCCAGGTCGAGCTTCAACGAGCCAGCCACCTGCTTCATCATCTTGGTCTGGGCATTACCTCCCACACGGGAAACTGAAATACCGACATTAATAGCGGGACGAATACCCGCGAAGAACAGCTCGCTGACCAGGAAGATCTGGCCGTCGGTAATCGAAATCACGTTGGTCGGAATATACGCGGACACGTCACCGGCCTGGGTCTCGATAATCGGCAGGGCTGTCAACGAACCACCGCCGAGATCATCGGAGAGTTTTGCGGCGCGCTCCAGAAGGCGCGAGTGACAGTAGAAAATGTCACCCGGATAAGCCTCACGACCGGGCGGGCGACGGAGCAGCAGGGACAACTGGCGGTAGGCCTGCGCCTGCTTCGACAAATCGTCGTAAATGACCAGCGAATGCTGGCCTTTGTCGCGGAAATACTCGCCCATGGAACAACCGGCATAGGGAGCGATATACTGCAACGGAGCCGGGTCGGTCGCGGTAGCGCAAACTACCGTAGTGTACTCCATTGCGCCGTATTTCTCCAGTGTATTGACGACTTGGGCGACCGTCGATGCTTTCTGGCCGACCGCCACGTAGACACAATACACGTCGGTGTTCTTCTGATTGATGATAGCATCGATGGCCACAGCGGTCTTACCGGTCTGGCGGTCGCCAATGATCAACTCGCGCTGCCCGCGACCGATCGGGATCATGGAATCAATTGCCTTAAGACCGG
>WJKG01000360.1 GCA_014729205.1 candidate division GN15 bacterium
GCACCATTGCGCTCGCATCGCCGCTTGTGAGCATCATGATGGAGACACGACCTGCGGTATCATACATGATCGGATGCAAGGTACCCGACCGCCCGTTGTAGCTGGCCAGTTGCCCCAGGTCCATAGAATAGAGCCCCTTGCCAGAAGACAACACCCGCTGACCGTCGACAAACGTCAAGGGCGAGTAAAAGTGCCGTACAGCCTGTGGGCCGGTTTCGGCAACCAGCATCAGCGTCGTATCGTATATCCGCCCAAATCTGTGACTGTGCCACGTATAGATGTGTGGCGCGCCATCTTCTCCGTACGGAATCGTGGTCAAATCGAACACCGGATACTCGAAACTCACACTCCGGATCACCTCGCCGCTGGGCGACACCTGCGACAGACGAAACAGGCCATCCTGAATCTCGTCCAATCTCCCTTCGTTGACCAATCGTCTCACGCTGTCCGCATCCGAAGGAGGAAACTCATGCGACAGGTAGTACGATTGGCCATCGGGAGCGGGTAGCAATAATGTGCCACACACAGCCGCCTTCACGGACCGGTTGAGCGTAATCTGGCCCAACGAATCAATGATCACCAGATAGCCCAATCGATCATCGAAATTCGCATCCTTCTTGCCTTGGTATGGCCCCTTGCAAGCCATCATCAAGGAGCCATTGCCAAGTGTTTCAACAGATAACGGCCCGCACGCCATCGGCAGCGACCACTGGATTCCCAGAGTCCCCAACTCCACACAGAACATCGTGCGCACCCCGGCCTCACGCCGAGGGTCTACAAAGCACAGCGCCTCCACCACACCGTCACCATCGAAATCGTCGATATGGTGTATATGTATCTCCGGTTGCCAGTCACCATCTCCCGTGGTATCGACTCCCATCATGAGAAACCGCCGATGATAGTCCGACGTTATGGGATCCACCTCGTACACCCAGGCTGAGTCTCGCATGCAACCGGTCACCAGAATGGTCATCATGCCGCTCGTGCTGTCATAATAGGTTCGCCACATTCGGTGATGTAATTTGATTGCCGCCTGTCGAAGAAACTCATTCGGGGGATACGCGTTGATGTCAACCGTAAACGCCATGTCTACGCCGATGCGTGGCGTGTGGATCTGCGAATACAATGCTCGCGAAGCCCCTTCCACACCGGAGCGCAGAGGTTGCGTCACTCTGTTCGTTCGATCATGACCCTGGCCTATACGGAAGCTGTCCAGCACCACCATCCGATAGGGAAGAAACGTCGTATCCGAGGTAAACTCGATATCGATCCGCTCCACCGCCCCCACGGCGGAACAACCCACCAGGAACAACAGGAGAACTATGACCGCGCGTAAAGCCAATCCGCGCTCGCTTACCGCTTGCCGGTGTCAATATCCAGCGTCTTGATCCACCGGCGCAGATTGGAGGGATCCTCATTCAACGACCGCGCCGCCGCATTGACATTCCCCTCAGCCTTGCGCAATGCCTCCACTATGCATGTCCGACGAAAGTCCCGCAGCCGCTCGGCAAGCGTCCCCCCGTTCGACTCCACCGGCACCTCCGGCACCGACTCCCCTCCCAGAAAATGACGTACATCTGAATCGATAATCACGTGCGAGTCCGTCAACACCAGCAGCGACTGTACCGTATGCTGCAACTGGCGCACATTACCCGGCCACTCCTGCTGCATCAGCACATCTACCGCCGATGTGTCGAAGTACTTCACTCCCGAATTATTCTCCTTGGTGTACTGACGAAGGAAATGCTCCACAAGCAGCGGTATGTCTTCGCGACGCTCCCTGAGCGGCGGCACCACAATCTGGGCCCCGTTCAGGCGGTAATACGCATCCTCTCGAAACTCACCCGTCGCTACCAGCTTGTCGATATCTTTATTGGTCGCACAGATCAATCGCACATCCGTCTTGCGTGCATGCCCCGTCCAGCCCACCGGCTCAAACTCACCCGTCTCGACCACGTCGAGAATCTTCCCCTGCGACGCCACACTCAAATCTCCGATCTCATCGAGAAACACTGTCCCGCCGTTGGCGAATTCAAACAGCCCGACTCGATCCTCATGCGCCCCGGAGAAGGCCCCCTTCACATGACCAAACAGCTCAGATTCCACCAGATCCGCCGGGGTGTGATTGCAATTGAATTTCTTGAATAACTGGTCGCGACGAACACTGAACTCATGTATCGCCTCGGCCACAAGCCCTTTGCCCACCCCACTCTCTCCGAGCAGCATGACACTTGTGTTGGATGGTGCAATCTTGCGAATCAACTCATACACCCGGCGCATACCGGCCGACTTGCCCACCAGACCAAAAGCCGTCTCCGCCAACTCAGACAACCGGTCGGCATCCTTCTGGTACAGGTACGAGTCCATGGCATTGCGCACCTCGCGTACCAAACGGCTCGACGGACCACTTTTACGCACATACCCGAATGGCTGCTCGCGCGTATCGATCTCGTCCTCGTCAAATTCACCGGGAAATGCAGTATGGAATATCACGCGTACATCGGGCGCAATCCGCCGCACCTCGCGCGCCGCCTCGATCCCCGACATCCCGGCCATCTTGATATCCATCACAACTACCGCGATTTCAGGATGGCTACCCACCACGTCGATCGCCTCCTGCCCGGAGGCGGCCTGCATCAGTCGATAGTCGTCTTCAAGGGCAATATCCAGCCCGTCCAGTACGGCTGCATTATCGTCGACCAATAAGACGACGTACTCAGAATTCCGCACATTATCCGTCATAGATGATAGTCCGAGTTAGTAAGATATGAATGCTGCTCCTGCGATTAATCTGCGTGCTCCAGAGCTCTAAGTCACCGTGACATGCCCTGCAAACGACCGCGACAAAAAGCCGATAAGAATGTCTTCATATCAAGATAGTCGGGATGCCGGATTAGTCAAGAACTCGACGCCCTGACCTTGCAATTCAACCGGCCCGGCGATCTGACAACAGGTAAAGAGACAGCCCGAATTGGCAGATAACCGGGCAGTTCCACTTGAAACGCCTGAGAGTCAATGGTGGGGGGAACAGATTACCTCAGTTAACCTGAAGTCATTCATAGAGAAAGCGGGCCAGAAAGAAATATGGCGGAGAGGCAGGGATTCGAACCCTGGATAGGGGTTACCTATACACACTTTCCAGGCGTGCGCCTTCAGCCACTCGGCCACCTCTCCGCGATGAAAAACCGCGATGCCCTCTAAGGGCCGGAATATGTTCGGGGAATATAGTCGGGGGGATATCGATCATCAAGGGCTTTTTGCCCATACAAATCAGTCCTCAGAGTCACCACCGCCATGACGCGTCATAAACACCTGGTTCCCATCAAGAACCAGCTTGCAGCGGTCCTTCTCCTCAGACATCTCGCGATAGACAATACCGAAATACACCTGAACACCGGGGAATATACGCTCATCCACCGTCACACAGGCATCTTTGAACTTCTCGAACTTCTTCTCCAACTCCAGCTTCTTCTTCTTGAGCGCCTCCAGCGCATTCGGCACGTTCTTCTGGAACTCCTCGAGCTTCGCCAGCGCCTGTTTCGCATCTGGAGGAAGCTTGCCATCCATCTGAACCTTGTACAACTTGTACAACTGCTGCTTGACTCGCTCGCTGTCCTTGCCCAGCCGTTCGGTCTCCTGCATGACTTCCTGGTACTGACGCATCGCTTCTTCATCCAGCTGGATCTTCACCTTTGTCGGCGTCGCCGCCTCCGAACCAATCACGGCACTGCGAACCTCCTTGCCAGCTGATACCTGACCACCGACAATCTTGCCCTTCTTCCCCTTGACTACCACTTTGTCACGCGCCTGCACCCGGCAATTCAGCAACTCACCGCCAACAGTGATCCTGCCACCGCAGACAATCCGCTGACCTTCGGCATACTTAACCACCACATCACCAGTGGCCTTGATCAAACCATCGCCGCCACCAAAGAAACCACCCTTGATCAGCACATTACCTGCCGCCTCTATCGTGGCATCCTCGACGTTTCCGGCAACCTCAATATTACCCTGAGCCTTGAGCGTAAACCCCGTCTTCACACTGCCACTGACGCGAATTGAACCCACCGTATCGATGTTTCCAACATTGAAGTCAATGTCAGAGTCGATACTCATGACGTCTTTCACGGAGATCTTGCCGTGCGCCATCACCACCGTACCGTCTACCTTGGCGCGAAGCTCCAGCCCATCCTCGCTGACAACCGTGTTATCACCGTTCTTGAACTCTAAGTCGCGCCCACGCGGTGCCTTCAGGACCTCTCCGTTCACCCCCATACCATCCTCACCGTCGGTGGGCGGGGTACGGCGAGCCAGCACATCGTCCTTCTTGACATTCTGGATCAGGGATACCTGACGGTAGTCAATACGTCCGTCACTTCCTTCGGCGGGACCATGAGCAGGATCAGTGTCAAACAAGTACTCGAACTTGGTGTCGTCACCCTTTTGGAACGCTTTGCCCGTGGCAACCGTGATCGGATCGTCGAAGACTCCCGATTCCAGTGCCCCGCTGACAGCCTCCTCATCGATTCCGAAAGTCACCCTATTGGCGGCAAGAGCCTCGGTGATCTCCTCACGGCTGTACGGCGGCTCCTTGGATTCAGGCTTGGCCAGGACGATCTTCGCCTGCATCTTGTCAGGCGATAGAATCACCCGGACCCGCTTGCGCGTGAGCTTTCCGCTGTCAGTTGCTGTGGACATCGTTCGTCACCTATGGTGAGTCAGCTTGCACTTTACCAATCGAAACCAGACGCCAGTAGGCTCGTTCGACTACCAGCGAAATCTCATGGCTCTTAAATGGCTTTGTAATATACTCGTCGGCCCCCAGTAAGAGCGCATCCTTGACAGTGTACGTGTCACCGTAAGCCGTCATCATGATTACACCAATATCAGGGTGCTCCTCCTTGAGTACCTTCAACAGCTCGAATCCGTTCATCCGCGGCATCTTGATATCCGAGATGACCATGTCAATCTTCTGGGCCTGAAGAAGCTCCAGAGCCTCAACACCGTTCTCCGCCGTGAGAATCTTGTACCCTTCGCGCACAAGAATCTTCTCCAGAAGACTGCGCATCATCTGTTCATCATCGACTATCAGAATCGAAACCGAGCTCTTCATCCTGTCTCTTCCCCGTTGAATTCTCTGTACCCAGCCAGCTCCTGTGCCCCGCGAATGACTGCTCCGACACTTACC
>WJKG01000361.1 GCA_014729205.1 candidate division GN15 bacterium
CCACTGTGCGCAGCCACTCATGCGCATCATGGGTAAGGTTGCCACAGCCCGCGCCTCGGTGTATATTTACAACACGAAAGCTGAAATCGACTACCTGGCTGATATGCTCAAAGAGATGAGGAGTTACTTCGGACTATGAGCGGTTCCCTTGACGACATGTATCGGGAGATAATCCTGGACCACTATCGGTCACCCCGCGGCAAGAAGCCGATCGGACGGATCGATATCACCAGCGCCGGTTCCAATCCCTCGTGCGGTGACGAACTGGAGCTGGAGCTGGAAATAGAGGACGAGAAAGTCAAAGATGTCCATGTCGATTGCCGCGGTTGTGCCATTTCGGTAGCGTCGGGATCGATGCTGGCCGAGTTGGTCAAAGGCAAGACCATCGACGAGGTCAAGAAGACCGCCGAGGCAGTCCACAAGATGCTCAAAGGTGAAGATAGCGACCTGCCCGAGGACTCCGAGGATCTCGAAGCGCTGCAGGGTGTTCGCAACTTCCCGGTGCGTGTCAAGTGCGCCCTGTTGGCCTGGGTGACGTTCATTCAGGGCATCAAGAACTGGGAGGAGGGGACAATCAGTAACAAGTCGACGTCAACTGAGGATTCGGAGGGATAGTACTGTGGCCAATCCGCCAACCGCTGAAGAAGTCATGGCCAACCTCAAACCGATCCACGACCCGGAAATCAGGGTTGGTATTGTGGACCTGGGGCTGATCTACGATGTCGCGGTGGAAGAATCGGGCAAAGTTCTCGTGAAGATGACTCTGACCACGCCGGCGTGTCCCTATGGCGAACAGCTACTCACCGAAGTGCATCGTGAGGTTGCCGCCATGGAAGGTGTCAACGAGGTGGAAGTGAGCCTGGTGTGGGACCCGCCCTGGGATCCTAAAGAGATGGCATCGGATCTGGCCAAGGACATCCTCGGTATCTGGTAGTTGGTTCGGTACTACAGACATTCTCAGGCACAATATGGGCCGCCCGTTGAGGCGGCCTCTTTGATTGCCATATCAGCAATGTCCGGCAACTACATCAGCGAGAACCCACCATCGACAATGATCGCCTGACCCGTTATCCAGCTTGAGTCCTCGCCCGCCAGGAAAGCCACAACATTGGCGACCTCCTGCGGCGTTCCGATACGCTTGAACGGCGTACGCTCCCGCACCCGCGCCACCAACTCATCATAGTTCGGAAACACTTTCAGGGCGTTGGTGTCGATGAATCCACCGGAGACACAGTTCACTGTGATCCCCTTCTCCGCCAGTTCAATCGCGGCATAACGCACGAGGTTCTCCAGCGCCGCCTTGGAAGCGCCGATTGCCGCATAGCCCGGAATATAACGCGTGGAACCGAGCGACGAGAGCGCAATCACCCGCCCCCCCTGAGGCATCATCTCTGAGCCGAGCTGAGCACACTGGATAAACGCCCGCGCATTTGTATGCATGGACAACTCCCAGGACTTGAAATCGATCTTCATAACATCGGAGTAGCGCCCCAGGGCGGCGTTAGAGACGAGGATATCAAGCTTGCCGTAATCTTCCTTGATCTTCTCGAAAACGGTTGGAATCTGCTTCTCGTTACCCATGTTCACCCGGTGGGCAACACACTGCACCCCCATCTTCTTTATGGTGTCAACGGCCTTCCGGGCATCGTCTCGGCTGCGGAAGTATGCGATCTCGATATCAGACCCTCGTTCGGCCAGCTTTTTTGCCACCTCGAACCCAATACCTCGTGTTCCCCCCGAAATAAACGCAACCTTGCCTTTGAGATCCATCTCAATCTCCCTCTAACCGCCCGCGCGGTGTTTGTGGTGAGTTTTCAGCGCTTTCGCTTAGAACGCTTAGATCGTGTACCCGCCCGCCTGCGACTCCACATCCTCAGCCAGTTCCTCCAATTGAACCGGCGAGAATGTCGTGTCGAAGACCCGCGAATACTGCTCTATGAGTACCTTGCTGAACTCGGAAAGCGGGACATTGTTCCCCGTAAGGTCCTTAACAGAGGTCATCACGTCGGCCTCCAGACCACAGGGGTTAATTTGCGTGAACTCAGCAAGATTGGTGTTCACGTTGATCGCGACACCGTGATAGGTAATCCAGTTCTTGACCGCAATACCAACCGAGGCAATCTTCCTCTTGTCAACCCAGACGCCTGTGTAGTCATCGTCCTTGCGGCCGGTCAAGTCCCACGATTCCAGTGTCTTGATGACACCCTGCTGGATATCGTCCATGAACTGGTGCAGATCACGCCCACGACGTGTCAAATTGAAGATGAAGTAGGCAACCTGCTGACCGGGGCCGTGGTACGTGACATCTCCCCCCCGTTCGACCTTGATTGGCTCGATTTCACACTTATCGAAGTTCTCAATATGCCCATCGCGACCGACCGTAACCACCGGCGGATGCTCCACGAGGATGATCGTATCACGCGCCATCCCCTCCTTGCGCATCTTCACCAGGCCACGCTGCCACGCAAGGGCGCGTTCGTACTCAACACGCCCCAGTTGCAGGACCCAGCCGTATCGTTGATCGATTGAATAGGCCATAATCTATCGAAGATGCAGTACCATCGAGGCCGGGTCTTGCAGGAAACCTGCCACCCGGTGCAGGAACTGCACAGCCGTATGGCCATCGATCAGGCGGTGATCGAACGATAGACCAAAATTGGAAATGTGACGGATCTTAATCTCATCATCGACCACCCACGGCTTCTTCACTATAGCATGGATGCCCAGAATAGCCACCTGGGGTTGGTTGATGATCGGGGTTGAACCCATGGCACCGAACATACCGGCATTTGTCAAACTGAAGGTACCTCCGGAAACATCGTCCGGAGACAACTGATTGCGGCGCGCACGCTCGCCGATCTGGTTGATCTCAACCGCTATCTCGACGATGCTCTTTTTGTCCGCGTTACGAATGACCGGTACAATCAGCCCTTCCTCGCGGGCAACAGCGATACCAATGTTGTAGTAGTTCTTGTAGATGATCTCTTTCTCGTTCATCGAGGCGTTCAGCTTCGGGTACTCCTTGAGCGCAACGCAGCAAGCCTTCATGATGAACGGCATATAGGTGATATTGGCACCGTAGGTCTCGCGGAAATCCTTCTTGATACGTTCGCGGTAGTTGACCAGCTCGGTCATGTCGATATCCTCGAACGTCGTCACGTGCGGTGAGGTCTGCACCGACTTGACCATATGATCGCTGATCATCTTGCGAATCCCCTGCAGAGGCTCGCGACGCTCGCGCTGAGACTCCGGCAACGGTTCGAACACCGGCACCTCCACCTTGACTTTCGGCTCGGCAGGCTTCTGCGGCTGAGCAGGCGAGGGAGCGGCTGCCGGCTCCTGCGGAGCTGCGGCAGGAGCACCGGTAGGCGTTGGCGAGGGTATCGCCTGCGAACTGAATCCAGCCTCGGCGCTGCGTTCGGCAACGGCGTCTTCGACATCCTGAACCGTCACCCGGCCGTCCTTGCCGGTCGGGGTAATGGTAGATGGATCCAGCGAGTACTCGCGAATGAGCATCTTGACTTTGGGTGACATTTTGCCACGACCGATAGGGGCTGTGCCTTCCTTCTTCGGCTTCTTCGGCTCCCCCGCCTTCGGCATGGCCGGCTCGGCAGGCTGCGGCTGTTCGGTTGGCTCCGGCTTCTCCTCGGCGGGCTTCTCCTTGGCGTCTCCCTTGCCGTCATCAATCACGGCAATGCGAGTACCAACCGGGACTACATCCCCTTCCTTGGCCAGGATCTGCGTGATGATACCATCGGTCTCCGAGGGAATCTCAACATTCACCTTGTCGGTCATCAATTCCACCAGCGGCTGGTCATACTTGACCTCATCGCCAACCTTCACCTTCCACTCGAGAATCGTACCCTCAAGAACCGATTCACCCATCTGCGGGACAAGAACATCCATTGCCATGCCTATGTCATCCTCTGTTTCTACTCAGTTCAATGCCAGATAATAATTGGCCGGAATATACGGCCCCCGGGGCGGAAGTCAAGCATCCCGGACATCGACCAAATCAGGCAATCTCCAGCATCTTCTCCAGCGCCGTCAGAGCTTCAGATCGCGTCGGCTCAACCACCTCGATTGGTTTCATGTCGTCCAGATTTTCCAGACAATGGGCCAGGTCATTGAGTGTCGTTCGGTACATGTTGGCGCAAACCGGACACGTCTGGCCGGACAGCTCGAATATCGTCTTGTCGGGATGCGTCAGCGCCATGCGGTTGATCAGGTTGATCTCGGTGCCAATAGCTATGGTCGAACCGGGCGGCGCCTCCTCGCAATAGTCGACTATGAATTTGGTCGAGCCGTAGGCATCAGCCTTCTCCACCACCTCGTGCGGGCATTCCGGATGTACAACTATCTTGACATCGGGATACTTCTCCCGTGTCTCATTCACATGCTCCGCGGTGAAGTTGGTGTGTACATGGCAATGTCCCTTCCAGAGGATGATCTTCGCCCGGTCGATCTCTTCACGGGTCAGGCCACCATCCTCGCGGGAAAAGTCCCACAGGACCATCTCTTCCGGCTTGATCCCGTACCAGATGCCGGTATTGTAGCCAAGGTGCTCATCGGGAAAGAAGAAGATCTTCTCCTTCTGCTCAAAAGCCCATTTCATTGCCGCTTTGGCGTTCGAAGACGTACAAATCAAACCGCCGTTTCGCCCGGTGAAGGCCTTCAAACCTGCAGCCGTGTTCATGTATGAGATGGGAACAACCTTGTCGCGATTGCCAATCTCCGCCAGGTAGTCCCACGCCGCCAACACGTCCGCCATTTCCGCCATGTCAGCCATCGGGCAGCCGGCAAGCGGATTGGGCAGGTATACTGTCTTGCCG
>WJKG01000362.1 GCA_014729205.1 candidate division GN15 bacterium
ATCGTATAGGCGCTGTACCGCTCCTGAAGCCAGTAAGAACCGCCCCAGGCGATTCCCGTGACCAGAATAAGCGGGATGATCAACAGCCATTTCCGCCGCCAGACAATGGCCAGAATATCCTGCAGATCAATGGTTTGTTCGGACTTAGTATTGGCCATATTCTGTGTACCTGTGTACTGCTGGTGGCGTTCCCTTAGTTGGTCCTATTGTTATCGTCATCAAACCGGTCCCAGATCAGGAGAATACTCGTGACTACTCCCGCCACACCGGCAGCATAACCCAGCGCTTCCTGGAAGAAGCGACTCTTCGCGGGAACGTAGATAGCGTCTTCCTTGCGCACGATATACCGTGCCGGCGTACCGGTCTCAACATAGTGGCGAAGATCGAATTGAAGCGACTGAGCGTAGTTACCATCCTTGGTGACCAGTTTTACCTTCTTCAGATTCGCGTTCTCGGTGGGTCCACCGGCCATTGCCAGAGCCTCCATGATGTCCATATTGGGCTCAAATGACATCGGCCCCGGCGAGTTAACGGCTCCCGTGATGTAGACGAGATTCCGCTGTTCAGTCGAAGTACCCAGCTCAGTTGATGGAATCCCCAGAGGATTCTGTGGCACATCGATAGCATCGGCACGATTGATATCCGGCAGCTGGGCCAGATTCTGGTCGGCAATGGCGCGAGCTACATTGGCAATCTCCACCTGCCCGGCTCTGTCACCGCCCCTGATGATCACGACACGTGTCAGATCAGCAGCGTCAGTATGCCCGCCAGCCTCCTGGATGATGGTCCACAGGTTCGGAATCTCCTCGAAGCCTATCTTTCCGGGCTGCCTAACAGCTCCGGTAATGAAAACATGGTTGGAGTTGTACTCCAGTACCCGAACGACAACCTGGGCAACCTGCTTGTTGAGGCGATTCATCTCTCGGATGATATCATTCTGCAACTGCTCCGCTGTCTTGCCCCCGGCCTGGATTCGGCCGATAATGTCCAGGGCAACGGTGCTGTCCTGAGCAACCTTCACTTGTGAATTCAATCCGGCATCCGGCCAGAAACGCACCTCGAGTACATCGTCGACGCCAATGACGTAATCGTCGGCCTGTACCGTGGCGGCGCCGATCACGAGTATCAACGCCAATGCGGTAAGAACTCGCCTCATGTCACCTAAACCTTTTCAGCTAAATGGTTTATAATAAGGTCGGCAATCCCTGTTCGATTGTTAACAGACAAATATACCAATGCGGGAGAACAGTGTAAAGAATGAACTGACCCGCCTCCGTCTGACACTGGCAATCACTCTTCAGGAAACCGCATACAGCTGACTGTTGTTCCGCCCGTTTTCCTTGGCTCGCAACAGTGCCATATCCGCCGCATAGATAAGCTTGTCGGGATCATCGGCGTGTTCGGGAAAGACCGCTCCGCCAAGGGAGATGGTACAGCGAATCGGGTGCTCCAGATTGGGAACACGGCACTTCTTGGAGTCAATCTCACTGCGGAGGCGCTCCATGAACAAACTGCAGGTCTCGGCATCTGCTTCAGGCATGATAATGCAGAACTCATCGCCACCATAGCGGGCGAGGATATCGATTGACCGGATCGTCTTGCGCACGACTTCACCGAGACTCACTAACAAGTGGTCTCCGGCTTGATGACCATAAGCGTCATTCATCGATTTCATGTCGTCCAGGTCAAAGAAAATGAGCGCCAGGTGACGACCATACCGACGAGACCGGCTGATCTCCTCGGCCAATCGCTTGCGGAAGTAGCGCTGATTCGGCTGACCGGTAAGAGCATCGGTATAGGATAGCTGTTCCATTGCCTCGTAGGACTCAGCATTGTCGACCAAAACTGATGCCTGCTGAGAGAGCAGTTTCAGATTCTGATCTATAACAGGTGACGGGTTCTCCGCGCCAAACACGAGCACACCAGGACGCTTCTGGGTAAGCGGGAACGGTGCCACATAGCTCAACCCGCGCTTCTTCAGACTGCTCGCCCAACGGGACAACTCGCGATCCCTGGCAACCAGCTCGTCGAGATTCACTGCCTTGCCTTCGCCCAGGGCCGACCTGATCCTCTCAAAGAACGCCTTTGGAGGCTGGGTGGTCTCTCCCACCACCCCGTTCTTCACAGTCCGAATCTGGTGATCATCATCAGAATCAGCATACAAAAAGGCCACTCGATCCATCCGAAACTGATCCTTCACCACGGAGACAATCTTGGGAACGAGCGTACGTGAATTGCGGTGGCTTATCAGGTGCGTAAGGTCGGGACGCTTTGTGACCTTGGAGCCCGACGTAGCCTCAGCCGACGGCTCGGCAGATCTCTGCTGCATGCTCTCGATCCGGCGCGAGGCGGACTCCAAGCGCGATTCATGCCACTTCACGTGATAAGCCGATGCCAGCGACTGGGCCAACAGAGTCGCCATGCACGCAAATTGCGGATCGTCGTGAGCATACTCTGAATGCACAAAGTAAATACCGTAGACGTTTTCGCGCCACAGCACCGGAAAGAATACATCGGGGCCATGATGGCGAATGTTGTCATAGACGCCCTTGGGCAGATAGGACTCCAGAGCTGCCATCGGGCGGGGCGTTAAATCCGCATTCAGGAGAGTCTCGAGTCTGCTTGAACAAGGCGACCGGAAGTCCCGACGGTTGAATCCGCGGATATTGTGGTAGTAGTTCAGTTCCAGCGAGCCCCTCTTCTTTCGCAGAAACAGAATACGATCGCAGGCCAGATCATTGATCAGACAATCAGATACCCGCGCGGCCACCTGCTGGATGGCACCCTCGACACAGTTGTCCCGCACCAGCTCGGCCAGTCTCTGCTTGTCGGGAATGGCTGTGGCTTTTCGGGATGAGCCCGCGCGTCGACGAGTCACCCACATATACGTCAGCGCTGCCAGCGAGAGCAGCAGCAGCGCGAGCAATGTGATTTCCGATACTGTCATCGGATCAATCCTCTTCAAGGGACCAGGCCCTGAGGCCAACGGGTCTGTCAGCGGCGGCGAGCGAACCGGAATCTCGAACGCCTGCGAAGCAACTTATGGCGCCTGAGCATTCCAAAAATCTCCCACCAGCCTGCCGAAATGCCCCATCGTATATCAAGCTCCTCACTGATCTCGCGGATCGAGCAAAAGGGATCATCGCGAACCACCATCAACACCGCCGTTTCGGTGTTGCCAGGAGTATTACTGCGCTCAGTGTCCTCGGTTGTCCCTCCCGGCTTTCTCGGACCGGCATCGGGAACCGCTAACTGGTCAACGACACTGACCTTCGTTACTTTTTCGATTGTTTTTTTTTTGGCTCCTGCCCATCGGACGAGCCGGCGAAATCATCACGGGCGGCGTCGGTCGAATCGTACGCCTTAAGCACGTTGTCAAACTCAAGAAGCTCATAGATTTCGCGAACGTTCGGCACCATGTTGGCCAGCTTAATATCGCCCTCGTGGGACCGCACCTGCTTGATATGAGATATGAAGATACCCCAGCCAGCCGATGAAATGTAATCTACACCGGCCAGGTCCACTATAATGCGGTAGCGATCCCGCTTCAGAAGTGTATCAATCACTTCTTCGAGCTCACCAGCTGTCAGGGTGTCGATTACACCATCAACTCGGATCTCTGAAACCTGGTCTTGGCCACCCTCTGAAAGCGAAATATTGATATTGTCCAAAAAACTCGGCCTATACTATCAGGTTCAAGCCTTCGCTCTTCACTCTGCAATTATATATGGCGCTATAACTTGCGGCAAGGAAAAAGAGCGCACAGCCGCTAATCATTGTCTGTTTGGTAGTTTCGACCAAATCAGGGAAAGGCTACAGCGTCTGGCGATCAATTTCCGGCTGAACCGCCTTCTTGTCTCCCTGCGCGGTTTCAGTGCCCTGCTGACGCGACCGGCAAGCCCGCGCGACAATGAAGGTGATATCGTCAGTGGCCTTGACAAAACCGGAAAAGTCATCGAGCTCACTCACCAGCGAACTCGATAGCTGCTTGACTGTAAACGACTTATCATCGTCCAACTGTCGCTTCATGAAACTCTTCAGGCGATCGAAACCAAACTGCTCCCCCTCCCGATTCGTGGCCTCATTGACACCATCTGTGAAGACGAAAAACAGATCTCCTTCTTTGAGCTCCAGTTGAACCTCTTCCAGTCGCTTGTCAAAATCGTCGCTGATAGTGCTCGTCATGCCCAATGGCATTCCGGTCGGATTCAGGGTACTGAGCTTCCCACTTCGGGCCTGATAGTAAAGCATTGGATTGTGCCCGGCGGAAACGAACTTGATCTGCGAGGTCTCTGCATCATAGATAATCAGCATAATCGTAATGAACATGCTTGGCGGCATATTCGACTGCAAATACCGGTCCACCTTCGTCAGTACTTCGTGAGCTGAAGTCGCCTCGGTGGCGTTGATCTGAATGACCGTACGCAACATGGACATCACCAGCGATGCCGGCACGCCCTTGCCGGAAACATCGGCAACCACCATACAGTACCGCTGTTGACTAATCGGAAAGATATCGTACAGATCGCCGCCCACAATAGACGCCGCGCGGTAGAAGGCGTCCACTTCCAGACCGGGCACCTCCGGCAGCTCATGCGGCAACAGTGTTTTCTGTATCTGTGAGGCAACCTCAATCTCCTTGGCCATCTTCTCGCGTGCCACGATGTTCTTGCGGTCCTGGCTCAGACGCGTGATCATCTCGTTGAAGGCACGTGAGATCTCGAAAAACTCCTCGGCTCCCTCGAGCGGCAGCTCGGTCTCCAGATCACCGCGGGTAAACCGACGCACCCGCTGGGTGATTTTCACGATTGGAGACACGAAGTAGTTCGACAGCACATAGATGCCCGCGATACCGAAAAGCAGCAGCAAAGTCGTAAGCAGCACAATTCGCACACGAGCATCGGCCAGCTTTCCTGCAAGCTGCGCCGAGGAGTACACCACGTGCGCCGAACCAATATCGCGCCCGCCCGTTTCTATCTGCATCGCCAGGTAGTAGAGCGCCTCAGGAGAATCCTCCAGCCGCTGCGATACGCCCCAGAGCCGGGGATCGACTCCAGGGGGAGCATTGTACGGTTTGCGGATACTCTGCACATCCTCAGAGTGCGCCATGATCAGCCCTTCATCATCAACCAGGGCGACCATCTGCAGCTCCGGATTGGCCCGCATGTAGCTGACAATGAGTTCATCGAACTCAACATCGGACCGGCTGCGAAGCACATACCCCGCGGCCTGATCGGCAATGGTCTTGGTAAGCGCCGCGACTCGTTCATCGAGGTGATTGAACAACTGACGCGACGTCTGCCGGTCCATGTAGTAGTAGGAACCACCAACGATGATCGCCACAATGAGAAACGTCCAGAAGGAAAACTTCACGCGCAAGCCGAAAAACCGTCGCAACAGAGGCACGCTCCCGTCCCGGCTCGGCCGGATTCGCTTGATCATGCGCAGCTCGTTGCGGCCGGCGGCGGAGATGTACTCGGTAGAGTCCATGATCTTCTGGATCATGTAAAACCCCAGGCCGCCCTTGCGGCCTGATTCCACCAGTTTCTGCAGATCCACCGTCCCGGAACCCTCGGGCTGGAACGATCGCCCGAAATCGATCAGCGAAAAGATGACAAGCTTCTTGTAGATTACGACACGAAGTCGAATCGTACCCTTCTCGTACAGGTAGGCATGGCGGATGATGTTGGTTGCCCCCTCCTCGATGGCCAGCAACACCGCCTGGGTATCGCGGCGAGACATACCGGAGGAGTTGCAGGCTTCGCGGACCGTCCGCTGAATGCTGTCGAGGTACTTCTCCTCGGCAATGAATTCAGCGTTGATCTCCTTTACGGCGCGTTGAAACATTGGTCATCAAGTAATGCAGACATGCTGCGCCGGTCCACCAAAAAAAGCAGCCTCGTCCATCGCCACGAGCGGCTATTCTTCCTCCAGCTCCAGACGGAGTCGTGCCTGTCTGATGTTTTCCAGCGTGTTGGGATTATTGGGGTACTTCTGAAGTACTTTCTGCCAGACATCAATAGCTTGCTGGTATTCCTGATTGCGCATGTGGCGCAGTCCCTGCAGATACCACTGCCAGGCCTCTCGATCGGCCTGCAGCTCTTCGAGCGTGGTCGGCTGCCCGGCATCGGGCTCCATGCGCTCGAGGTACTCCAGTGCGACCGGGTTCTGACTGTCAACGGCAAGAACGGCTCTGAACTTCTTGGTAGCCTCGCGCCACTGTCCCCGATTGTACAGCTCTATCCCCTCGTTGATCTGCTTGGCCAGGTCAAGACGCTGCGAAACCTGACGCTTCGCCTCAATGACCACCTGGTTGTCCGGATCGAGTTCGAGTACGCGGACATACGCTTCGATAGCACGGGCCAAATCACCGGCCTCCTCAGCCATCCGGGCATTGCGCAGATTGGTCTCGATCTCCTGCTGCACGGCCTGGTCGATTCGCTGCTCGAGCTGTTGCGCCTGCTCATTGTCCGGATCGATCTCGTAGACCAGATCCAGCATGTCCTCAGCGGCCAGGAAGTACTTCTTGGCAAAGAACGCCTCCGCCTGAGCCATATAGCTCTCAGCCGCCCGCTGCGTATCAAGCAGGATCTCTTCCTGCATCAGTTCTTCACGACGCTGAACGTCAATCCGCTCCTGCAGTTCGCTGATTCGCTCCCTCACTGCCTCGTTGTCCTGATCAAACGCAAGCGCCTGCTGGTAGTACGTCAATGCCGAATCCAGACGTCCCTTGTCATAGAAATCCCGGGCCCGGTTACGATATACCTCGAACTGCCGCTGCCGCTCATCCTCGAGCAAGACCGTACCGCGACGTTGCTGCTCGCGACGCTCCTGCGCCTGGCGCTCGGAAACGGAACTGCCGATCAGCACCGAGAGCGACACACGGTGGGAATCATCGATATAGTCCAGGAACTTGTATGTGTAGTCGAGCTGTAAGCGACTGAAGCTGTAGCCAACACCGAAGGACACGTTATCCCGGTCGTAGCCAAACCGAACAGCGTAGGTGCCATCAACAATGATCTCGCTGCCAACATGAACCTTCACTGAGCGATCCTTGATCTTCTCCAGCTCAAAGGACGAGGTCAGCCTGATGTTCTCACGGAACGGGTATGACCTCAGCGCCACCCCCCCAACGTATGACCGCGGGATATACTCAGCGACCGACCGCAACTTGATCTCGGCCTCCACCAGGTCGCGGGCCAGAAAACCAACCGTTACATATTCGTGCACGCGTCCCATGAGGGACAGATCCATCCCGACACCGTAGTCAGAGAATTGGTCCAGTGATTCATTCACTGCCTTGAGGCTGACACCGACAGCCCAGCCACGATACACCTCGCGACCATACGATACCAGGAACTGCGAATGCGAGTAATCGAACGTCCCCGTCTCCGCGAAGTCGGATCGACCGATGATATCATCTGTCCCCAGCCGCATATACGAGGCGCCGAAGCCACCAAAGACAGGGTGTGGATAAACCCACGAGGCGAAATTGTAGATAGTACCTTCGAACAACGACATATGCATCGCCGTGAACTCCTGGTACTCCAGCGATGCCAGACCGGCCGGGTTGTAGAATACGGCAGAGGCATCATCGGCAACCGACACGAAGCCTCCCCCCATACCCAGGGCACGCGCTCCGACCCCGATCACAAACGGAGACTCCTGGCCGGCATCTCCGGCCCACGCCGACCCCGCCAGAAGGAGGATCACCAGCCCGATTACCATGTAGTTGCCACGGTACTTCATGAGATCACTTCACTATCGCTATCTTGATTCTGGCCTGCTCGCCTGTCCGGGTGTTAGTGATCGTCGCCACGTACACGCCGTTGCGGACAATTCGACCATCGTTGTTACGCCCATCCCAGAACAACTCATGCTCTCCAGTCTCCGTGCCGGGGGTACCCTCCGGGTAATCCTTGGCAAACACTTCTTCTCCGGTCAGAGTGAACACGCGGAACTCCACCGTGCCGGACTGGTCCAGCTCATAGGTAAACCGCGCCGGTGCGCCGGCCGGATCAACCGGGTTGGCCTCCACGACAAAGGACTCATCGAGCGTCGATCCCTTGATGACATAGACCTGTTCGATCAAAAAGAGGTCATCTTCAGACGTTACAATTTCCGGTGACAGCCCTGCGTTGGGGCCCTCGGTGAATTCGGCTTCGACATCGTTGATATTGCCAACCAGGAGAAAACTGCCCTGAACTCCATCTCGGACCTGGCTCCTGAATGACAACAGGATCTCTTCCCCGGCCGCCAGTGCCGGTGTCGTGAAACTGAACCGCATCCGATTATCTGCAACTGTGAGATTCGTCACCAACTGGTTGTTCAGATAGAAGCCCGTTTGCCCGGCAATGAGGATGCCGTCAGCATCCATCGGCATGCGATCCGTATCAAACAAATGCATCGTGAATTCCTGGAGCGCCACCGTCGCGAAAGTAGACGCACCACGATTCGCGACATCGACCTTGAACAACTCTTCCTGGCGCCCGGGCAGCAGTACATTGGGACCGGTCAGATACGGGTCGACAAACAGATCGCCCTCGGCGGAAATCACACGAATGCGAACCTCAAACGGCTCACCATCGACCGGGACCTCGCGTTCGGTATTGAGCTCAAGCGGATGCTCGGCAATGGCGAATGCTAGTGTCGTGGCAGTGTCGAAAGCCGGTGCCTGGAAGTTGATCACGGCCGTTTCACCCGGTCGGATTGTACCAAACGTACTGCCGCCGAAACCGAAGTCGACGCCGCCGGTTGACATCTCATACGTTGCCGCTGTCACCGCCGCCTGACCGGTGTTTTCCATCCTGACGGTGATGCTGAAGTCACCAGAGAACTCGACAAGTGAATCCTCGATGCCCAGCAGTTCATAACTCAGGCTCAGTTCGGCCGGCCGCTGGATCGTGATCAGCGCAACATTGTCGTCGGGAGGCAAAACACTGATGCCGGTGCTCGTAATATCCACACGGAACACTTCCGAAAGTGCGTCCGTCTCGGATGCGGTAACTTCGAAAAGCACCTCCTCGGTTTGGCCCGGTTCGATCAGATCGATGGTCTTAACAGGCTCGAAGCGTGAGTTGCCGTCGCTGGACATTGTCAGCTCGAGAAAACTGAGATTTGAGCCCGACTCATTGCTTACACGGCAGGACACGAAGAAGGTCTGACCCGTATTCACAAATGTGCCGTTGGTCGTGACGGGCTGGACCGACTCAATCTTGGCCACCGGGAGCTCTTCAACCGTTACCTTCTCCTGGTTAAAGTCGCTGGTGAAGCTGACAGTGATGGCACCGGCTTCTTCCAGATCAAAAGCCATTTCGAGATTGGCCTGGAGATCCTGCCCAATAAGCTCATTCGGAATAACAACCTGACCGGTCCGAATCGTTGTCTCTACGGGATGCAACTGATCATCGGGGAACAGCAGGTTTGCAGTCACGCGGAAACCATTGTACCGGAGCTCGAACTCGGAGTCAAACAGCCGTGGCGACAGGCTGTAGCTGTTGTTCAACTGCACTTCGAAAGCAAAGGCCGCACCGACACCGGCGGCAACCATGGTCGGCCGGAGACTACCTGCAACGTACTCCAGACTCAACTGCTCGAGTACATCGAGAGACCCTATCTTTCCACCCTGGGCCTCAATCAGCGCACCGCCGGCCACCAGTTCATAATGGACTTCAACGTCGTAGGTACCGGGAATCGCAGAGGCAGGTACACTGCCCAGTAGGTCGGTGTGGAATATCCCCTCCGCCGTCACAGACGTCGGCTGCGCCCAGCCGTCAAAGAGAATAGCTGCGACCCGTTCGGTAACGGGATCCACCGCCCGCATGAGTACTCGTGCTGAATCCGGGCTGTCGGGCAGGTTGCTGTAGTCGAGTTCGAACCCGAAATTGTAGCTCTTCGTAGGATACACCGTTTCCGGTGACAGACTGCCTGCTACCAGCGAAAGCTGCGCCGGAAGCCGTACCTCCAGCGCCTGAGTCGCTTCAGTGACGGCGTTATAGACATTGCCCTGAATGCTGAAGCGGGCCCGGAGTTCCATGCCAAGAGTGTCAGTCATCGTGTTGCCATCATGGACGGGCAATGAAATCTCGACCGTATCAATCTCGCCGTCGGACAGCAGCGGCAGCGTCGTCGATCCGCTGGCACCGTCGACAAGATACCCGTAGCCAAGAGTCGGCAAGGCGACAGGATTAAGACTGCCACGATTCTGGACTATCACTCGGGCTGTGGCTCCTGCCTCGGCCGTGATAGAGCTCAGTGGTGCCCCGCTTGAATTTTCAATACCCAGAATCTCATAGCCATTAAAACTCACAAATGCAGTGTTGGAAACCACGCCACCGGTCGATGCATGTATCTCCGCATCTCCCCCGGGACCGGAATAGGCTACACCGGCCTGGCGAAGATCCACAACGCCATTCTCAAAAACCGATGGATCGTCAATGACATCGGGGCTAAGAGAGCCCTGGGAAATGCTCAGGGTGATTGGATTCGCCGCCAGATCGTAATCAGCCAGCGGATTGTCGAATCTGTCGCGGAGCAGCAATTCCGGTTCGATCACCAGCTGATGACCGATCACCTGCTGTGAGGCCAGCGTCAGCTCCATCCGCGAGAGCACACCAGAGATGACGATAATCTGTCCGGAGAGGGCGCTCAGATCCCCGAGCACTGCCCGCACACGTCCGGTGCCCGGGTTGGCCGCCCGGAATAATGAGCCTTCGAGCGTGCCAATGTCATCCGAACCAGCGGCCAGAGACCAGGTCGGCTGCTGATCATCAATCTGGTTACCATAAGCA
>WJKG01000363.1 GCA_014729205.1 candidate division GN15 bacterium
ATACCGGACGCATCCCCGTCTGGGATCCCGAAGGCACCGGCGATACCGGCTCCATTAAGATGACTGGCAAAGGTCACATCCTCATTGTCACCGATGAAGATTTCTCCGGCCCGCTGCTGCAGTCACTGCTTGAGCGCGACGACTACCAGGTCACCGTGACCGATTCCGCTGATGACGCGATTGATCTGATCGGCGACACACGTTTCCACACCGTGTTCATCAAGGACACCGTCAGTGGCGACTACATCGACCTTATAGACCGTGTTCGCAAGATCTCACCAGGCACAGTGGTTCGCTATTATGAGTCCTCGTCCTCGCTCATTCTTCACGAGGACGCCGTCAGCACCGAACGAGAACTCCTCCTGCAAAACCTGGAGCTGTTCACGTCGCTCCTGTCGACTCGGTCCAATATGGAAATCAACCACTCGGGGACGGTTGGCGAGTACGTCGATCGCCTCTGCCAGAAGCTCAAGATTCCGGAAAAAGAGCGCCTGATGATCGCCAATGCCGGCTACCTGCACGATCTGGCCAAGTTCTACTACCAGACCGATGAAAGCCGGGACTATCGCGAGGTGATCAACCTTACCATCAAGCTACTGACCTCGCTCAACTACTCCCCGGTAGCAATCGAAATGCTGCGCTCCATGTACATCAACCTCGGCGGCAAGTATCGCAAACGTCTGCCGATAGAAGTGCTCGGCGGCAACATCCTGACCATCGTCGACCTGTTCTGCGACAACGTGCCGCTGGATCAGCGTCTCTCGCTGGACAAGTTCGATGCCATCAAACGTAAATTCCGGGACCTGTCAGGCAAGCTGTTCCTGACCGAGGTGGTGGAGGCCTTCATCGGCATGATTCAGGATGATATCCTCAAGGTGCACGCTTCCGATAAGTTCGGCCAGATCATGCTCTTCGGCAATATCCAGCAGAAGCTTGGCTCCGTCGAAATGCGCCTCAAGAACGAAGGCTATAACGTCATCTGCGAGTCCTCACCCGAAGCGCTGGTCGAACTCTACCTCCGCAGCCAACCCGACATGCTGGTGCTAATGCTCGATGGCGACCCCGACAGCATCGTCGAATTCATCGACCGGCTTGCCGCCGACAATGTCAATCTCCGCAATGTCCCCACCTTCCTGCTGGTGCCCGCCGATGCTACTTCGCGCCTGACCGAACTCTTCGAGCGCGGAATCGAGGACATTATTGCGCACGACGTCAACATCGACTTTTTGCTGATCAAGATGCAGAAGATCCGCGCGCAGGCAGAGGAACAGGCCCGTGCCCAGCGACAGACCATCGAAAACCAGTCCGGATCACGCGGTCGCTTGTCTGATATGAACCTGATCGATCTCCTGCAGGCCCTCGGACCCAGCCGCAAGACTGCCAAGCTTACCCTGACTAACAAGGATCGTACCGAGGAGCTGATCATGTTCCTGGCCAAGGGCCAGATCCACTATGCACGATGCGGCGAGAAAGTCGGCCCCGAGGCCGTCTACGACGCGATCTCCTGGTCGCAGGGACACTGGCTGGTCGAACCGGTTCAAAGCGAAGAACTCCCCGAGCCCAACAACGAGCTCTCCAATGAGTCCATCCTCATGGAAGGCTGCCGCCTGCTTGACGAAGCCCGGCGCGAGGGAGAGGAAACAACCCCGTAATCAGGTTATGTTCGTAGCCGCGCGGGCGGGAACTCAGGCCCGGTGAATTCGTTATAAATTCCACAGCCCCAGCAAGTTGACAAAAGGGCTTGCGCGCCATGCGAATTTGACTATCTTACAGGGCTGTAGCTATCGCCCATGTGGGCGATAAGCTATCTATAGGCACGAAAAGAATGAACGATTGAACCATAGAGGTTTGTGATGGCTCACAAGAAAGGTGTCGGTTCCTCCAAGAACGGTCGCGACAGCAATGCGCAGCGACGGGGGACCAAAGTCTTCTCCGGTCAGGCCATTCCCGCCGGATCCATCATCGTCCGCCAGTGCGGTACCCGGATCCGCCCCGGCCAGAATGTCGGCATCGGCCGCGATAACACGCTCTTCTCCAAGATCGATGGTATCGTCAAGTTCGAACGCATAGGCAAGAGCGGCAAGCGCGTATCTGTCTACGGACCGGAGGCTCAGGCGTAAGACCAGAGCAAAGATTCTCAGTAAGAAGGCGTCGCAATCAGCGGCGCCTTTTTTCGTGTCATGGCGAGAGAGCCAGCCAACAGCCACCTCAAACCGGATAATGATTGCATCTTAAGCCCC
Organism: candidate division GN15 bacterium; assembly: GCA_014729205.1. GTDB lineage: Bacteria > Zixibacteria > MSB-5A5 > GN15 > FEB-12 > WJKG01. The sequence goes on from WJKG01000363.1 coordinate 2,241, forward strand.
TGCCACTATTATGGGGGGCATGGACAGACTACTGAAAGACCTCAATGAAGCCCAACTCGAGGCTGTCACGGCCACCGAAGGCCCCCTGCTGGTCATCGCCGGCGCCGGATCCGGCAAAACCCGCGTTCTCACCCGACGCCTTGCCCATATCCTCCGCCAGCGTCTCGCTCAGCCTCACCAGGTGCTGGCCGTCACCTTCACCAACAAAGCCGCCGGAGAAATGCGCGAGCGCGTCCGCGAACTGCTGGGTACCGATGTCCCCGGACTGACCGTCTCTACCTTCCACTCCTTCTGCGCCCGGTTGCTCAGGCGCGAGGCCGAGTCGATCGGCTACACCAAAGATTACACCATCTTCGATGCCGACGATGCCCGCACCCTCGTCAAAAACTGCATCAACGATCTCGGCCTCTCAGGCAGCCAGTTCTCGCCGCGAGCTCAAATTCGCAAGATCTCCGATGCCAAGAACAAGCTGATCACCGCGGAGGAGTTCGCCTCTCGTGCCTCGGGCTACTTTGAGTCAACCACCGCCAAGATCTACCGTCGATACGAGCAACGCCTCCGCCAGTGCAACGCCATGGACTTCGACGATCTCCTCGTCAACGCCGTCATCCTCCTGCGCGAGAAGCACGATATCGGCCAGCACTACCGTCAGCGCTTTCAGTACCTCATGGTCGATGAGTACCAGGACACCAATCATGTACAGTATCTGCTGCTCAAGAATCTCGTTGGTGAGCACAACAACATCTGCGTCGTCGGCGATGAAGATCAGTCAATCTACGGCTGGCGTGGTGCGGACATCCGTAATATCCTGGATTTCGAAAAGGACTTCGCCGGGGCAAAGATAATCAAGCTGGAGCAGAACTACCGCTCGACCGCCATCATCCTCAAGGCGGCCGGCGCTGTCATTCGAAACAACCAGGCCCGCAAGGACAAGACCCTCTGGACGGCCATCGACGGCGGCGACAATGTCAACTACATGCTGGTCGACTCCGCCGATGAAGAGGCCTCCGAGGTCGTGGCGAAAATCGACGCGATGCGCGAGGCCGTTCCGGTCAACCAGATGGTTATCCTTTACCGCACCAATGCCCAGTCACGCGCCTTCGAGGAACACCTCAGGCGACGAGCCATACCATACCAGATCATCGGCGGTGTCGGTTTCTACGAGCGCCGCGAGATCAAGGATATCCTGGCCTATCTGCGCCTGCTGGTCAACCCGAAAGACGACGTGTCCTTCGCCCGTGTCGTCAATTTTCCCAAACGCGGCATCGGCGCCAAGACGCTTCAGGATATGGCGCTGCTCGCACGCGAGACGGATCAATCATGGTACCAGGTAGCCACCAGGTGGCATGAATACGATCTGCTCGCTTCTCGAGGCAAGCGTCTGAAACCCTTCGTCGAACTGATCGAGAAATACCGCGAACAGGCCGACTCACGCCCAACCGATCTGCTGGTTCAGGATCTGATCGATGAACTCAACATCCTCCAGGAGTATCGCCAGGAGGACGAAATACAGGGACAGACACGCGTGGAGAACGTCGAGGCGTTTATTGAGGGTGTCGCCGAGTACTCGGCCCAGAATCCCGAGGCGACTCTCGTCGACTACCTCTCCGAAATCTCCCTGTATACTGACCTGGAATCCTACGAGGAGGACGAACCCGCCATCCCCCTGATGACCATCCACTCCGCCAAAGGACTGGAATACGATATCGTCTTTCTGGTCGGACTCGAGGAAGGCCTCTTCCCGCTGGCCCGGGCCACCGAGGACCCCTCGCAACTCGAAGAAGAACGCCGCCTGTTCTACGTCGCTGCCACCCGCGCCCGCAAACGCCTCATTCTCAGTTCCGCTACCACCCGTCATCGCTTCGGGGTAGTAGAGTCTATTCCTTCGCGCTTTGTCGAAGAGCTGCCTATTGACCTGGTAGAGCGTATCGATCGCCGCACTGGACGCACTGCCGTGAGCAACACCCCGGCCGAGTCACTCTCCTTCTTTGGCCCCCGCCACCAGACTCGAAGATCGCCTCGCCAGGAACAACCGAAGGGTGTCCACTACGAGTTCGAAGGCGAAGAGCAGTTCCGCCCGGGACGAATCGTCCAGCATCCCACCTTCGGACGCGGCAAGATCGTCAATACCGAGGGCTTCGGAGAGTCTCTGCGAATGGAAATCATGTTTACCGGCGCCGGTCTCAAGAAGATCATGGCCAAGTACGCCAAACTTCGAGTGGTGGGCTAAATGGGAAGAGGGGAGAGGCTCACCTAACCCTGCTGCGGGCTCGGCAGCCTCAATACACGAGACAACAACTGCCGATTCCGCGCCACCCAACGGTAAATCCAGCGAGCAACCGTCCGAACCCCCGGAAGCATCACCAGTTTCCCCAGCCACCGCGAGCGGGGAAACATAGCAGCCACCGTCGCGACCGCATCAGCACCGCGAATGATCTTTCGGTCCGGCGTAATCAGGTGGACCTCCTCATGAAGCCGATCCCGATCCGGCAACTGGATATCGTCCGGCAGTCTCTCTTCCGCCTCGGAAAGTCCGACCTTTCTCACAATCCCCAGTTTGTCCAGTTTCCTCAGCCGGTCGATACTCTCACGGCAGACCGGGCAATTATCGTCATATATCAGAGTGAACGAATTCATACCTATGTGTATAACAATAACCACGTCGGCGACGTTCACCAACAGGACCGACAAACAGGATCGAATAGGTATATATTGACGCCCGTATGGCAGCGCCAAAAACAGGATAATCGAGAGCTGTTAGTCGATGATAAGTAATTGTCAGATGGGTAGTTGTATGCTCGAAACGAGGACCTTGTCAGGCGTCGATGCCAGGCACGATTTTTCTTGTCCACGCTACCAAAACAGTTATCTTAGAGCGACCCGTGATTGCGGGCTGATGTGAACGATGATACTCTCGGGACAAGCAGGCCACCTCACCGCTATCACTTCCACAAATGTAACTTATTGAACCTAAACGGGAACCTACGGTTTGGTGAAGGTGTTATGCACGGTGAGCAAGGGCTTGCTTTACCGGCCGTAAAGAAAGAGATGAGACCTTGATGGCCGATAGTAAAGCAAAAGACGATTTGAAAAAGCGCAAGACGTTCGAAGCTGAAGCGCTGCCGCACATGGATGCGCTGTATCGAACGGCCCTGCGAATGACCAAGAACGAGAGCGATGCTCAGGATCTTGTTCAGGAGGCTTATGTAAAGGCATACCGCTTCTGGGATAAGTTCGAACTTGGATCGAACTGTCGGGCATGGTTATTCAAAATCATGACCAACATCTTCATCAACGACTATCGGTCCAAGTCGCGCTCGCCCATGTCGGTCAATGTCGACGATGTCGACGATAACTACCTGTACGGTCAGTTGGCCAGCCTGGGCCCGGAGGACGATCCGGAGAAGCAGTTCTTTGCCAAGATATTTGATGATGACGTCAAGCAGGCGATTGAAGAGTTGCCTGATGATTTCAGGTTGGTTGTTGTCCTGTCGTTCCTTGAGGGCTTTTCCTACCAGGAGATCGCGGACATTGCCGATCTACAGCTGGGTACCGTTAAGTCGAGACTGCATAGGGGTCGGAAACTATTACAGAGAAAGCTGTATGATTATGCAGTGAGAAACGGTTTCATCAAGGAAAAGACAAAATGAACTGTGAACAAGCGCTGAGACTCCTCTACGACATTATCGATAAGGAAGCATCCGAGGTCGATGTCGAAGAAGTGAAAAAGCATCTGGATCACTGCCGAGACTGTGCCAAAGTGTATCGCGTTGAAGGCATGCTCAATGACTTCATTCGCGCCAAGGTGTCCGAGCAGGATTCCACACCGCACATCGAAGACCTTAAGACCAAGATCGTCGCCAGTTTGGATTCGCTGGACAGCGGCAAGGGTTCCGGCGGTAGCCAACGTCCCTTTCGAATTCCCGCGCTAGCTATCGCTGCGGCTGCCTCGTTGGTACTCTTCATCGGTATCGCCTTTTTCGCCTCAAATATCTTCCATCAACAAGTGATCTATACGCCGGTCGAGCGAGCTCACCTCGCCGTAACCGCCGAAACGGAGCACTTCGCTACCTCCGGCAAGCACGTCGACGGGGTTAGCCTGATCTCCGCCGGCATGAACTACACCGTGCAGCCGGAAGTCAACGGCTACCACTTGGCCGAGGCATTTGTGGACACCATCCAGGGCATTCCCATGGACCACCTGATCTACTGCAATAACAAGAACCTTATCTCGGTCTTCGTCGTCCCGACCTCCCAGTTCAAACTGCCGAATAATATCGAAGAACGAGGTGTGCAGAAAGGCAATGTGAAGCTGTTCGATCAGCCGTGCCAGGGATGCCGCGTCATGTACCAGGTCACCGGCCCGGTCACTGTGATCACCGCCACCAAGTGCGCCAAGGTCAAACTCGAGGAGTTCATCCCCGGTTATACAATGATATAGAAGTCGACTGTAATAGAAGCGATGGAGCACCGTGGCAATACCCGGTCTCCATCTCGGCATACAAACGCCAGCCGGATTACGCCTGTGATCCGGTTTCTTCGTGCCGATCGCTGTCGCGACTCAAGTGCCACCACGCTGACGACGGCTCTCAATCCCGCCAGCAGAACGACCAGCGAACAATCCCAATAAAAAAAGCCCGCCGTCTCCAGCGGGCTCTTTGGATTTGTGAAACGATGCAGCAGGCCTAACGCTTGGCCGGCTCCTCGCTCTCTTCATTCTTAGACTCGGCATTGGCATTGAACGTAAACACCAGGCGCTCTTCCTCGTCACCGACACCCACCAGTATATTCACATCACCGCCGTACTGACCGCGCAGGATCTCCTCGGCCATCGGATCCTCCAGGTAGGTCTGGAGTGCCCGCTTGAGCGGACGCGCACCGTAGGCCGGATCGTAACCCTTGTCGGCCAGCCAATCATGTGCCTCTGGTGTCAGCGAGAAGCTGATACCCTTCTCGGCCATGCGCTCGGCGATCTCCTGGATGAGAATGTTGATGATCTCCTTGATGTGATCGCGGGACAGTTCGTGGAAGATCAACGTTGCATCAATACGGTTCAACAATTCGGGGTTGAAGACCTTCTTGAGCGAGTCCTTGATCTTCTTGCTCATCGTGTCGAAATTGTGATCGACTGCCTGAGCATCGAAACCAACCGTCTTCACATCGCGAAGCTCGCGAGTTCCGATATTGGACGTCATGATAATGACCGTGTTGCGGAAGTCGACCTTGCGACCGAAGCTGTCCGTCAGCGAGCCATCATCCATCAACTGCAACAGGATATTAAACACATCCGGGTGCGCCTTCTCGATCTCATCGAGCAGCACCACCGAATACGGTTTGCGGCGTACCTTCTCGGTCAACTGGCCACCCTCTTCGTAGCCAACATAGCCCGGAGGCGCGCCGATCAGGCGACTGACCGCAAACTTCTCCATGTACTCGGACATATCAATACGGATCAGGCTGTCAGTATCCTCAAACAGGAACTCCGCCAGCACCCGGGCCAGCTCGGTCTTGCCGACACCGGTCGGGCCAAGGAACATGAAGGAACCAATCGGACGACGCGGATCGCCCAGCCCGGCGCGCGAACGACGCAGCGCCTTGGACACGGTCTCGATCGCTTCGTCCTGACCAACGATCTTCTTGCGCAGTTCCTCCTCCATCCGCAGCAACCGCTTGGATTCGTTCTCCTCCAGGCGGAACAACGGAATGCCGGTGATCTTTGCAAGCACGTAGGCGACATCATCCGAAGAAAGCGTAATACGCTCCTTTTCGCGCTTCTCTTCCCATTCCTTGATCATCTCAGCGAGCTGTTCCTTCTTCGCCTTGATCTCGTCGCGAAGCTGCGCTGCAGACTCAAACGCCTGGTTCTTGACCGACTGCTCCTTCTTCTGCTGCAAGTCGGTAATCTCCTGCTCAGTCTGCGCGAACTCTTCCGGACGGGTATAGGTCGACAGGTGAGCCCGCGAACCGGCCTCGGCGATCAAATCGATAGCCTTATCCGGCTGGAACTTGCCGGAGATATACCGGTTGGACATACGCACCGATGCCTCGATCGCCTCATCGGAGATGATCAGCTTGTGGTGCTCCTCGTAGCGCGGACGCAGCCCCTTGAGGATCTGAATCGTGTCTTCCTCGCTCGGCGGATCAACCATGACCGTCTGGAAACGACGATCCAGAGCGCCATCCTTCTCGATGTACTTTCGATACTCGTTCATGGTCGTTGCGCCAATACAGCGCAACTCTCCGCGAGCCAGCGACGGTTTGAAAATATTCGATGCATCCAGCGAGCCCTCGG
>WJKG01000364.1 GCA_014729205.1 candidate division GN15 bacterium
CGCCCAATAGTAACCAACGTCCTGAACATAGCGTTCGCCACGCTCGAAGTTCCCGAATGAGAACGTGAGAAAACCTGACCGTCTCCCCTTCTTAAGCGGGAAGACATAATACGGAAGGGCCAGCATGGGGAGACGGCCGAGATAGAAGACAACCGGCCGTGCGATGAGCTTCTCCCCTTCGATCAGCTTGATATCGCTGGATTTGAAGTGCCAGTGCGGGTTGGCGCTGTCGCACGTTGTGAAGCGGCCCTGACAGCCGTAGAACACCTTCTCCTGTTCTTTGTAGAAGCGTTCACCGTAATAGAAGCCCTTGTCGTAATCGGACTTGGACTGGACAATTCGGCCTTTCTTCGTATCAATTGAATATTCCAGATAGTCACCCAGCAACACCTGCTGACCGTCTTCGAGCTGAACCGGAATGACATTCGGCTGGAGCCGGTATTTGAGTGCATACGGATCGTCGATCAGGCTGTCCGCGGTTGTCTCCACCTCGGCCGAGAAAGCCTCTACCACCCGCTTGCGGGTGTCCATCTGCACATCGTGAGCCTTGAGCGCAACCGTTCCGGATTGTACTTCGGCAGCCTCGGCAAGGATGATTGTCGAATCGGAAAGCCGATAGTCAATGCGCTCGGATTGATAATCGATCGTATCCACGGTGGCCGGCGGCAGGCGCATATCTACCCCACCGGTATCCCCGGGCAATGGTGCCGCCACGAGTTCGCCTGAAATTTAGGTACCAACGGCACCGCCAATTACGGTGACCGTCTGCAACTCATTGTTTTCTATCTCGAAGCGAATGGTGTCACCAGAGACGGCGTTTTCATGGAATTCACGTGCCCCCCTGGTAGTCGGATAGTACCAGGAATAGGCCTGGGTCCAGCAGATCACTTCGCTCAACTCGCCGTTCTCGAAGTACAGTTTGAGATTCTCACCGCTGAGAACAGAGCGGTCGAACCAGGTCTCGGTAGTGTCGACGGCTTCGACGAATTCGCCATTGGCGGAGTCGATCACGTCGATCGAGTCGAGTTGTTGGTCGGAGTAGAATATCCGGCCTAACCCGCCGGAGATAGTTGAGCGCCCGCGAGTCACCACCGGGTTGCCGCGAAGTGTGATCGTGTTGGTAGCCAGATCAGCTTCGGCGGTGTCGGAAGTGGACGTCATCTCTCGTGAGTTGATTTCTACATCACCAACGGCGAATGCGTACTCGGTCTGACCATCGTGCTCGACCGTATCGCCACGGATACGAACTTCGTTGAGCGTATCCTCGTGGTTCAGTATCACCAATGGCCGTTGATCCATGAATGTGTATTGCCGCTCGTTGTCGAAATAGGCATAGGGCCCCACAGCATACATGGAGTCGGTGTAAGACCAGACTTCTACCGTATCCCCGCGTGATATGGCGACTTCGGTGTTGATATCGTACAATACGGAATCGGCCAGCAGCTTGAAATCACGGTCGTCAATCCGCACCCGGCCCTTGAGATGGACGTTTTCACCGCGGCGCCATATAGCAGTATCGCACAGGATAGTCCCGGTCTCGGTTTGAAAGACAACATCACCGACCACATAAGTGACGAGCTTGTCGCCCTCCTGGATGATCTCCATCTGATTGGAGTGTTCGAGTTGAATCCGGTTGAGCTGTTGCGCCAGTGCGACCACCGTAAGCAACATGGCGGCTGTGGTGCCGCCAAGCAGTATGATCGCCAGTCTACGCCTCATCGATCGCCTTTGCAACAAGATGCCCCAGGACTTGCTCGTTATCAATATCAACCTGCCCCACCTGGGCCTGGGTGTCGTTGCCACCTCCCCGGCCACCGGTCAGATCACACAGGGTACGGGCAAGTTGCCCGGCCGTCTTCGGGCTCTCTTTGGCGGCGGCAATGAGCATGCGACCGCCAGTCAGTATGATGGCCACTCCTTTATTGAAATCGGCCGCATGCCGCGCCAGTTGAGTGGCTACCTTGGGATCGAGATCATTGTCCCGTGCTATTGCAACCGGGATACCGGACATATCTTGAGACTCACTTGCCAGACGTTCTGCTTTCACCGGCAGCAGTTCCTTCTGCGCCTGACGAAGCTGCCGACGGCAGTCATCGGCATCCTGCTGAAGACTGGAGACTCGCTCAGGAAGATCTTCGAAGTGGCAGGTGAGTGTGGTCGCCAGTGTGGCGGTCAGTTGCCAACGTCGGGTATAGTCATCGAGCGCCTGACGTCCCGCGAGGAACTTCACCAGGGCATGACCACGCATGGTCTCTACACCAATCAGTTTGATGAGCCCCACCTGCCCGGTATTGGTACAGTGCGTGCCTCCACATGCCGAGTAGTCGAGATCACCTATGCGGATGACACGCAAGCGCTCGCGTTCCGGAGGACGCTTGCGAAGTGGGAGTTCTTGTGCCTCCTCCGGAGACAGAAACAGGACGTGAACTGGATAGCACGCCTGGATAATCTCGTTGGCACGGCTTTCAACTTGTTCTAGCAGTGACTCTTCCACTGAGTCAGTATCCAGTTCGACAGCACCATAGTCGATCCCAAGGTGCACTGAGACTGTCTCCAGGCCGCTCGAGTCCGCGAAGACCTGACTGATTATGTGCTGGGCAGTGTGTTTCTGCTGGTTGTCGAGACGACGGTCAGCATCGACCACGCCTGCGACAGTATCGCCGGGCTCCCCGACTCTCTCGGTGGTGATGTGTTCAACAACCGCTTGATCATCGTCGCCGTCTTCTTTGACGTCTATCACGCGGTTACCGCCGAGAGTGCCAACGTCGTGGAGCTGCCCGCCTGAGGTTGGGTAGAATGCGGAGCGATCAAGGACCGTGTACCACACCTTGTCACGTTGGCCGGTGTCGGTGATGGTTCCTTCGAACTCAAGAAGCGTCGGGTCACGATAGTAAAGGCGTTCGGTCATGACTTATCGGGTCAAAGGGTGATCGCTGTTCATTATACACATCGCAGGCGGTTCAGCAGCTTACTCCGGAGTAGCCACTGTATTAGTCAGGCTTCCCACGTTCTCCACCTTGATCTCGATCGTATCCCCCGGATTCATCGGTGAGATACCGGATGGCGTCCCGGTTGAGATGATGTCGCCGGGAAGCAGTGTCGTGAACGAGGTGATATAGGCAATCAGTTTGGGAATCGGGAAGATCATCTGCGATGTGCGACCAGACTGCATCACTTTGCCATTCAGGATGCCCTCGACACCGATATCGCTGTAATCGATCCCGGTCACAATCCAGGGTCCGACCGGGCAGAACGTGTCAAAGCCCTTGGCACGAGTCCACTGGCCGTCCTTCTTCTGCAGGTCGCGAGCAGTTACGTCGTTAACACACGTCAAACCGAATACGTAGCGATGGGCGTCATTTTCAGGAACGTGTCGACACCGCGAACTGATAACTACTCCGAGTTCCGCTTCGTAGTCGACCCTTTCAGCCTCTCTCGGATGAATGATTTTCTCATCGGGCCCGATAATCGAGGTTGGCGGCTTCATGAACGTCAGCGGATACTTCGGGGCTTCATCAGCCGACTGGGAGTGTTTGACGTGCTCCTGGTAGTTTAACCCGATACAGATGATCTTGCTCGGTTCCACGGGCGCGAGCAGAGTGACCTGCTGCAGGGGCAATGTTTCATCGGTGACCTCACCGGCGAGCCACGGCGGCCCGGTGAGGACTGCGATGGAATCATCGCTGGTCAACGAACCAAAACACGGTGTCTTTCGTGCAGGATGGAGGAATCGGACATATCGCATACCCATAGAGACTACCTTTCCGAGACGATTGGGCCGGCTTCATTGCAGTATTTGTCTGGATGGGAATTAACCGCGAGCGATGAGGACGGTCAACCAATAATCAGACCTGCTTGAGTTTCCAGTTGCCACGGGCGAACCACACAGCCAGTATGACGGCCTTGATGGTGGTCGTGATGGTCAAGGTCCACCAGACGCCACTAATGCCCCAGTCCAGGGTGAAAGCCAAGAAGTATGCAAGCGGGATCCGCACCGCAGCTCCGGGAATGAGTACAACCATCGGCGGCACAGTATCACCAGCGCCACCAAAGGCGCCCTCGAGAATGATCTCTATGGCCATTGTGATTTGTGACAGACCAAGGATAATGAGGTAGTCGACCGCAATATCGAGCACCCTGGGGTCCTCCGTGAAGACGCCGGCGATATGCTCTGGAAACAGGATGAAGATGATAGACATGACGAATGTGACTGCAATCCCTATGCCTGTCGCTGTCCAGGCTCCCTTGGCGGCGCGGTCTGGTTTTCCCGCTCCCAGGTTTTGACCGACGACGGTTGAAGCAGCCATAGCAAAGCCGTAGCAGGTGAGAAACGAGAACGACTCCATACGGTTGCCGATTCCCATGGCGGCGCCGGCACTGGGACCGTAGACGTGTACGATCTTGATCAGGAACCAGTAGACCACAACGAAGACTAACTGCTGACTGGCGATCGGCAAGCCTATGCGTGCAATGCGAAGCCAGTTCTGCCAGATTGGTCGCAAGCGGGGGCTCAGGGAGATATCGAATCCCAGGCGACCACGACGAACCAGATACAGAGCTACCATCATCCCCCCAAAGACTGAGATGGCAGTAGCCAGGCTGGCACCGGCCAGCCCGAAGCCCGGAATTGGTCCCCAACCGAAGATCAGGAGGGGATCCAGAGCCATGTTCAGCAGGACGAAGCCGGCACCGATGATAGTTGGCGTTCGCGTGTCTCCGGTAGCCCGAAAGGCCGCAAACAGGGTTTCAACGATGAAGAAGAAGCTGGCTGAAACAAAAAAGACCCGCAGATAGATGGTACCCTCTCTCAGCGTGTCGGGGGCAGAATCCATGAAGGCCAGCAGATTTGGTGTTACCAGGAACCCCACGACGCTGAATACGAGGGCTATGGCTGCCGCCAGTTCCAGTCCCTGTCGCGTGAACTGGGCGGCCAGCAGAAAGTCGCGTTTGCCCATATGCCGAGAGACAGTAGCGGTCACACCAACCGTGACCAAAGACATGGCCGCAAAAATAGTCCAGATGACAACCATCGACGTCGTCACTGCATCCTGAGCTACCGCTCCAAGATGCCCGACCCAGTAGTAGTCTGTGACCGTAAGGGCGAACTCGATGAACATCCCGATCGCAGCCGGCAGTGCCAGGGAGAAGACCGAGCGGAAGATAGACCCGCTGGTGACATTCTCCACCTTCTTGTTCACTAAGTCCATGGAATCAAGCGATCGAGATTACTGCCACAGCCCTTAAGCGCCTGGATAACGCTTGGGGTTGCATCGCTTGCTGTGGGCTGTGTCAGGCATGGTAGTCTTAGAGCAAGTTCAGGTCCCGATACAAATGCTCGGGATTGAGGGGCTCATCGGTCCCCCGCTGCAGTAACTCCTGCCACGGGTATCGGCTTCCAAACCGGAGGTAGTTCTGTGTGATGAAGGCGCCAATAGTAGCATTGCCCACCAACTCGCCATAACTGCCTTCAAGGAACGCGATGGTTTGGGCGGCAATCATCTGCCCTATGAGATCGTTCTGGATCGACACCGGTCTTGAGACAAACGCCGGCTCATTGGCCCAGGGCTTCAGGTCATCGTGGCGCGGCAGTCGCAGTATCTGTTCGAATAGATCCCAGTACAGCTTATTGAGATCGCGATTGGGGTCCTGATATGCCTCGTACTCGAAACGAGCTTGCAGCAGAAGCTTGCGGAGGTTGATTATTCGATGTCGTGATTCAGTATCAGTGTACTCATCGGCCATACTTACCGGTACATTGGCATAGGTCGTGAGCCAGTCTCTTCGAGAAGCCAACTGCTGAAACAGGTACGCAATTCCCGCAACCCAGCACTCCGGCACAGTTCGATCAAACAATGGCTCATCCTGGGTAACATACGCACCGAAGACGGCGCTGCCCATGCCCCTCAGATAGGTCCCCGTAGGACCAACGCCGTCGCGAAGGTTGAACGCTGCCCGTACGTCATAGGCCGGTTCAATCGTGGAGACGACGTAAGAAGTGCTCATCTGCTTTTCGGGTGAATAGTCCACATATATAGGCAAAGCGTCCAGATTGAGGCCTAATCCCAGGAGCGAAAGTGATACGACATCCAGCTGGGAATCTACCGGCAGAAACGCATCCAGATCAGACTGCACCTGTCGGTGGGCATAGTCCAGATCCCAGATTGCGATAGTTTCCTGTCCCAGTTCTGCATGCAACTCGTAGATGACCGAGTCATATGCCAGCGATGTAACCGAGTCCACGTGGTCGAGAAGGTCGAGATACTGTTGACGGTCTATTTCCTGTTGATCGAGAGCCAGGTTAAAGTATCCTACAAACCCGGAGCGGCGCGCTATTTGATTGCGCATGCGAATCAAACGGGCAACATCGTCGGCAGCATCGGCACCAATCGCTGCCCAGCTTCGGTACGCCATCTCACGCTCGACAGGATCTGCCGAGTTGGCTATTCTCTCTTGCAGGACCCTACTTGTGATAGATCCCTCATCGGACACTGTGCGGAACCGACTATAGTAGTTCCTGAGCTTGCGCTCCAACTTGGCAACTTCATTGTTTCCATCTACCTGCCCGCGTTTTACGGCTCGAAAGGCGAGCTCCCATCGGCGTTGCTGGATTCCCTCGTCAACCAGGCGTCGACCTTCATCGAGCACGGAGAGTGCCTGCGGGTCAGAGACCACGTAGTTCCACAGTCCCCGATAGTACTCCAGCGAATCGGCCTTTCCCGTGTATACTTGTCCCCAGCGATGGCGAGCCATCTGGCGAGCCGTCCAGTCGAGCTTCATCTCCAGTGAATCGAGTACTGCGGCCACCTGCGTTTTGGTGACCCTCGTTTCCTCACATCCCGACAGACAGAGCAACCCTGTCGCCAGCAGAACGAACATACCAAGCAGAACCATTCGCTTCATCGGTCATCTATCCTTTCGAAGTATCAGCAAAATAGGAGAGCGCCATAGCGTAGCCATAGAACCCGAACCCGGCCATACTTCCCTGGCACACGGGGGCTACTACGGACTTGCGGCGGAACTCTTCTCGTGCATAGATATTCGACATGTGAACCTCAACCGCTTCTATTCCAACCGCGGCGATAGCATCGCGAAGGGAATAGCTGTAATGAGTGAGAGCTCCCGGATTGATGATCAGTCCGTCGGCATCCGGCGCCTCGCGATGAAGGAAATCAATCAGCTCTCCTTCGTGATTAGATTGGAAAAACTCAAGTTCGATCTTTAACTCGCTGGCCATTTCGGCCAGCCGCTTATTGAGTTCATCGAGCGTGGAGGTACCGTAGACGTGTGGTTCACGCGTACCGAGCAGATTGAGATTCGGTCCGTTAACAATCAGGATCTTGCTCATCCTAAGCTCCAAATGCCTGATAACTGGCTATCATTCTTTCACATGCCTCAGTGATTACCTCATCCGTGGGGCTGTCCACTATTATCGGCTCTCCGACCGTCCGGATCAAGACAAATCTACGCGTCTGGCTGTCGCGCTTCTTATCGAGGGCCATGGCTTGCACGAGTTTACGGGCATTAACGCGTGTTCTCGGTATCAGTGGCAGCATCTGCCGCACCAGAGCGCTGTAAGGC
>WJKG01000365.1 GCA_014729205.1 candidate division GN15 bacterium
AGTAGTCCAGCATCACCGACCCTATAAACGCCAGAATCAAGGCGGGGATGGCTACATACTTCAGCGTGGAAAAAGCCACCTTGCTAAGCTTGGCAACGACCAGCAGCACGATTGATGCCAGCAGCAGATAGGCAGCAATCAGACCCGTCTCGCCGAAATTGATGATGATCCACTCCCGAGCCGGCTCCAGAAAGCCGACATACTCGTCCGCCCGGGCAGTGGCCTTGTGGGCCAGCTGTTTAGCCTGCGTCGTCATGGCTGTCTCAGTAGGCATCCTCGGTCTCTTCCAGTGGCTCGATTGTCAGGGAGGATTCTCCGACCCGGATAAGGCCCTCCATTCGCTGGGTGAGGAAGTTCTTGGAGGTTATCCAGTTGTGAGAGAGCTCCAGGATCTGTTGCTGATCCAGATTCTCCTCCCAGTCCAGCGTCACCTGGTCGACAGACTTGTCATCTACCACCAGATCTTCCATAGTCAGCACGAATTTGACTCTCATAATCACTTGTCCGGCTTGAGTTGAGGTTTCAATGCTGTCTATGGCTTTTGCAAGGTGAGTGCCGCCCTGTCGAAGGGGCCCTGATGGCGTATGTATGTTGCGGAAAGACAATATGTTAGGTAGAGAAATGTGCACATTCAGAGCACGCCGGAAAGCCTTTCCATCGCAGTTTTTCAATCGATCTGTGGGGAGCAGCCCACAGTCTGTGGGCAAAAGAATACCCCGGAAGCCTGAGTTTGGCCTCCGGGGGAGTTCGTATTACGGATTGCGACAAGCAATCACAGGTAGCCCTGTTGCTATCAATCCCTTCCCCAATCCCTCCCAGATCCGGCATGATAGGTTAGAGCGTGTGCCGGACTGATGTTGACAGGAACGTTATGATGGGTCAGTCCATGACCCGGGAAGGTGGACATTGGGGCAGCGAATCCTGCGCATGGACGGAATCCGGCCTGTCAGGATAGCACAACAGGTCCCCTGTTTGGTCCCTGACCGTCAGGTCTCATCGCTGTCCATGCCCGATGTACCCGACGGCGTTCTTACTCCATGTGTGCTTCCTCCTCTCTTTGATGGTTCTCAGATGAGGCGGTGAAAGGCACCAGAAAGGAGAGGGGAATACCTGCTATTATGGTCTTGGGCGATGTTCGTCTGGTGAGGATTGAAATGGATGCAAGTGCTTTGGATGCCCGTTTGAATCCGAGTAGTGGCGGTGACTACTCATTGATATAATACCATTGCGGGTCCATTATGTCAAGGGATATCAGACCCTACTGAGCCCCCGCACCACCAGGCTCACTATCTGCAATATCCGCTGGAACACACTGGTTGGCCGGGCTATGTCGGCTAAATGGTTGTCATCTGGTGGCTTGAGGGTCGGTCACGATTCATGACACGGCCTATCTATCCCTGATTCAGCCTGATGCCTAAAGCGAAGGATACCTGCAACCGATAACCTATACGTATGGACCAGGATTTCCTTATACAGGACCACAAGAAGGCTGAGACCAACCGGCGTGTCGATCAGCTCCGGCGGACCGGGCCAATCAAACCCCTCTGGCGCGAATACTTGGAAACAGCCCTTATCGCACTTGTCGCAGCGATACTGCTACGCATATTCGTTGTCAGTGCCTACCGCGTGAGTTCGACCTCCATGGAGAATTCGCTCTTCGAGGGTGACTATATCTTCGTCAATCAGATGGCTTATGACTACGGTGGCGACCCGCAAGTCGGCGATGTCGTCGTCTTTGGCTACCCCAACAATCCCGACAGGGACTTCATCAAGCGCATTGTAGCCGGGCCGGGATCAATCGTTGAAATCGCCGATAAGGTCGTCTACATCGATGATATGCCGACCGCCATCTATCCAACTACCAAGTCCACCGATAATCGGATCCTGTCTGCTGACCTGTCTCTTCGAGACAATTTCGGTCCCTACGAGGTGCCCGCGGACCAGTATTTCGTCCTGGGAGACAACCGCGACAACAGTAAGGACAGCCGGTTCTTTGGAGGTGTCAGCCGTGACCTGATCAAGGGCAAGGCGCTCTTCGTCTACTTCTCCTGGGCACCGACCGAGGACACCCCCGGCTGGGAATTCCCCTGGATCCACAACGCCGTCCAGTGGGGTTTCCACTATGTCTGGAATTTCCCTTCGCAAGTTCGTTGGAACAGGATAGGTCATCCCATATCTTAGGGTATGGCGTTTGGCATCTACCTGCATTACCCCTTCTGCACTAATCTCTGCAGCTACTGCGATTTCTACAAGGAACGTTTCTCTGTTGAGCTCGAACGGGACTATTTTGCCACGTTGCTGCAGGAGACGGAGCTGTTCCTCTCCGAACAGTTGCCCCAGCGACGTCAGGTTCAAAGCATCTATGTCGGTGGAGGAACGCCCTCATTGGCCAATATCGAGTTCCTCGAGCACTGGCTGACCCTTATCAAGCGCCATCTCAATCTGGCACCGGATCTGGAATTCTCCTTTGAATGCAACCCGGAATCCGTCTCCGGCGAGAAACTGAGCCAGCTGCAGAACCTCTCAATGAACCGCCCCGTTTTCGGTGTCCAGTCATTCAACCGAAAGCAACTCGCGCTGCTGGCCCGCAATCACAATCCTCATCATACCTATCAGGCGGTCTATCTGGCCAATGTGCTCGGATTCACGAATTTCGGTTGTGACCTCATCTTCGGCCTCCCTGGACAGAATTCCGATGATCTCGCCCGGGATATGGACCAACTACTCGATCTGGAGCCGCCCCATATATCGTTCTATCAACTGACAATTGAACCGGGTACGCCCCTGGCAGACAAGGTAAACAAGGGTAAGCTGCGCCTGCCCGAAGATGAGCTGATGCTGGCGCTGTATCGAGGCGGCGCCGAACGACTCGCCGAGGCTGGTTACTACCGGTATGAAGTATCTTCATTCGCCAAACCAGGCTTCGAATGTCGCCACAACCAGAATTACTGGGAGGGCGGCGACTACCTGGGGTTCGGGCCGGCCGCTCACTCCTTCATTGGCGGCAAGCGGCTGTACAATGTCTCCAACCTCGACGAGTGGAGCGAGTCCATCAAACGCGGCCAGCTTGCACTCCGAGTCGACACCTCCGGTGAAGACCAGCGAATGACCGAGGCGATCATGCTCGGTCTGCGAACCAGCAAGGGGATCAGCAGGGCCGTGTTCTCAGAACGATTTGGGCGAACACTCGAGGAGCGCCTGAACACCGAGCAGTACAATCTGCTGGTCGAGTCCGGCCACGTGATTCCCGATCGTGGCCATGTGCGCCTGTCCGATGACGGCCTGTTGGTTGCCGACGAAATCACCCGCCGGTTGCTTCGCTGATCGAACACAGGAAGTGGTTGGCGCGATTGATCGGTTCACCTATATTGCCCCCATGATTTCCGAGCGCTACGACGACTATATGCACATGGCCCTGCAGGAAGCCCTGCTCGCCTATGAAGAACAAGAGGTACCGGTGGGGGCAGTTGTCATATTCGATGGTCGCGTCATTGGACGCGGGCACAACCAGACCGTCCAACTCAAAGATGCTTCAGCTCACGCCGAGATGATTGCCCTGTCGGCCGCCTACAACTACTTCGATGATTGGCGACTCCAGGAATGCACCCTCGTGTGCACCTTGGAACCGTGCCCGATGTGTGCCGGGGCGGCCATGCTGTCCCGGATTCAGCGTATCGTCTATGGTGCGCCCGATCCGAAGTTCGGCGCCTGCGGATCGATTGTCGATATCCCCTCGGAGACACGCTTCAACCACCAAATCGAAGTCGTCCCCGGCATTCTTGGTGAGCAAGTGGCTGCGCTCATGCGCCAGTTCTTCCAACAAGTACGTTCTCGCAAGCAGGAGCCAAGCTGATGGCTGATCCCGTTCTCGCCGAGAAGGAGATGCACAAGCTTCGGCTGGTGGCGTGGATTCTCCTGGTGGCCAGCCCGGTGCTGTATTTGATCGTAGGGGGATCCGTGGCGCTCTCGAACACCCAACTGGTCGACATGCCCGGACAAGAGCAGAAGGTGATGGTGTGGGTCCTGCTGCTTGTGGGAGCCTTGTCGCCAGCTGTGCTCCCGGCCGTAGAACGGTTCCAGCGCAAGTTGATACGGCTTGACGGTCGCCCCGGTACCGATGCCGCCAGGCTGTTTACGACCATCGGTATCACGCGACAGGCGTTTGTGGAGGCAGTTTACATATATGGGTTGGTGGTGCTCTTGATAACAGGAGATTTCTCCCGTATGTTATGGTTCTATCCCATTGGAGCTATCTGGACGTTGGTCTACTGGCCTCGCCGGAGTGCCCAGCAGTCGTTCATCCGAGCGGTGGAGGAAGAATGAATCAGCAATCTCGGCCAGAATTGAATATGGTCTCGATAATGGTCAAGCCGCTGTATTTCGGAATAGTGATCAACATTCTCATCCCGGGCGCTTTGTTGCTTGTGTGCTACTACATCAACAACAGCTACTCTGTCGCCAACCAGCTCGGCGACATGGCCAATACCGTCTTCTACTTGTTTGTGGCTCTGGCACTTGGCCAGGCTGCACTGGCACTGCGAATGCGGCACAAGAAGTACAAGGAGCCGATGATTAGAAACGAGGTCAGCTATCATGAAGACCTCACGTCGGGAATGATGGCTGCCCTCCGTCCGGTCTTTGTCATCATTGCCGCCATTAGCCTGTATGGTATTGTCTATTTTCTACTTACCGGTCGATTCACCGCAGCGGTGGTGTTTGTTTTCGGGTCGTTTCTGATCTTCCAGTTCGTTCGTCCTCGCCACGGCCAGGTCAAACGGCTGGTTGCCACGCAGGATCGACTCGTGCAGGAGGGTAAGTTCTTGCAGGACTAGTTCTGCCGATTTAAGGGCTTTACATCGGCAGCCGAATGTATAGATTAACGGATTCAGGCCACGAGAGCCGAGAGGCATCTGGTTGCTTGCATTGGTATTGCGAATAGTCAACCAAACGGTTGTCCGCAACTACATACTGCTGTCACCGAAAGCGCGCTGATGAGATGTGTGTGACGGTAGCGACATAACGACCGATGCGGAGAGGTGGCTGAGCGGTCGAAAGCGCTGGTCTCGAAAACCAGTGTACCTTCGGGTACCCAGGGTTCGAATCCCTGCCTCTCCGCCATATTCCCATGTGGAACATGCAACCTCACTTGAGGATCTTCGTCTCACACACTCATTTGCCTATGCCCGCTTGACCGCTACTGAACTGCTCACCAACTCAATGGCTTCCGAACACTTACATCGCTTACCAACGCCACTGTGTCGCCGGACGAGTCCTTCACACTGCAAGCTATATAATAGTGTCCTGGTTCACCCACGTTTTTCGCGACAAACCGGTCCATGATTGATTGGGATCATTTACCAGCCAACGCAATTCATTGATATCAATGTCCACTCTTGTCCCGTTAAATACTCATAAGCCACAAAAAGGGTCTTGACTTCCGGTGCGGAACAATGTATACTTCTGCTGACATGGGGTCCATCATCCTCTGAGGACTGAGCATTTATTCAGAGGGACGTATAGGGAAGCATACGAAGAATCATCGCGTGTGAAGGATTTCACGCACTTGGACCAATCTGTTATCGTCGCAGGGAAATAACAGTTGGAGCACAAGACCACGCGAAAGTGATGACGTAGGAGCAGTACATACGTAGCTTCTGGGATGTTGGGCCTTATGGAGCAGGGACTCTCAGGATCATACCCGAACCGATCTTATCGCAGGTCTCCATTATCGCCCACCCATTCACACATACATGTGTTTACTTGTGAACTATGACACGAATGCGACACAGACAATGGGAAGGGAGGTGATACCAACGGTGTCAACCGCCACGGCGCGGTACGGCCCCGGACCGCTAAAACTACTCCTCGCATACGTTTAGGACGAACTTCCAGGCGTGCGATAAGTGCGCCAAACAGAAGGTAAGGCCGCAGAAAGACGCCGGCTTTCTATCAAGATTTTGAGGCGCGTGGGCGAGGTGGCCCTGGACAGAAGTTTCGCGACGACGTCCAAGAACCGCCCCGCCGCACACACTTTCAATATACTCATCCTGGTTTATGGAACCAACCGAAATCTTGAAGTGCCATAGTGTCTGCTGCGAAGCCTAAGTCTGCGAAGGACAGGGTCACGCATGGGATGACCTGTCTTTGGAAGCACACTTGCGCTTCCCTGCACGAGGGAGGCCAAGGGGAAAACACGTTTCATTAAACTAAGGATGAGAATCATGAAAAAAGGTATAGTGTTTACCTTGCTTACGTTTGCCGCACTCTGTCTGCTCTTTACAGCAAACGCAAGCGCTGCCACGTTCTACGTGGATGATGATGGCGATCCCGCCAGTACCTTTGTGAATCTCGACACAGCTTTTGCGACCGCCGCCACTTTCGGCCCCGGTCCGCATACTATTGTGATTGAGGCAGGTACGTACAGTGATGTCAACCAGGCAGTCCCCGCGAATGTCGGCTTTATCACCGGCGCGGGGGCCGATGTGGTTACCTTTTCCGATCCGGATTTCCAGACCAATATCTTTCTGGATGTGAACGGGACCACCGACCTGACCATTAGTGGCATCAAAGTCGTCGATTACAAGTGGGGCATTGTCACCGATTCCAATGGCTATGGCCCCTCGTATGTCGGCCTCGGAGCCGACGGCCTCACGGTGACTGACTGTGAGTTCTACGGTTGCGTCGTGACCGGTTACGATGGAACCGACTTCTCAACCCACTCGGCCGCTATCGCCGGTACTTTCTCCAATTCCACCTTCGAGAACTTGGTTATTACCAATGGTGAAATTGGTATCGGCGTATGGGACTTCGGTGATCTCGGGGTTATCAACGGGAACCAGTTCCTCAATGTCTATGCCGACACTCTCGAAGGGTTCGGTATCGGCGTGTTCGGTTCTGCCGAGGACTATCTTGTTGATGGCTGCACGGTCATGAATGCCGATGATCGCGCGATCCAGTTCTGGAACACTGGAACCGGTACCAGCGGAAACATCGACATCCTGAACAGTACCGTTGTCAAGGCACTGTGGGAAGGTATCCTCCTTCATGGCGTAAATGGCGCGACGTCTCAGATTGATGGCAACGATGTCAGCGACTGCGCCTACGGCACAACCAACACCTTCTCGACAACGACTCCGTATGGTGGCATCTACGTGCTCGCCTCGGATGACGTCAAGGTGTTCAACAACACCTGTGTTGGGAACGGTGACGGCGCCGGGCTGGGCGACTACGGCATCTACGTCGGTGGCGGCACGTCGAACGTCCGCGTCAAGTTCAACTGCCTGTATGGTCACGCCGGTGTTCAGGGCTACGATGTCGGTGACGGAACCAACTTCTGGACCCAGAACTACTACGGCTTGCCCTACGTGACGCCGTATCCGCTCGATGGTGGTGTCGAAACCGACAGCAACCCTAACACTTTCGACCAGAGTGCGCACGCCGATCCGACCACGTACGAAGTCTACGACTATGTCGATGTGACCTTCGACTGGACGGTTCCCGGCTGTGACCCGGCCGACACCGTGACACTGGCCGCGTACGAGTTCACCGTCAACTGGGATCCGACCTACCTGGAATACACCGAAGACAACTATGCCGCGGCGTACGATTACGGTTTCCTGGGCGACCCGAACCCGGCAACTTACGCGCCGATTCTGATCGACGAGGTAGCCGGCACGATGACCTTTGCCGCTGCCAACTTCGTCGAACCGGCCTACGGTGATGCCGTTCTGGCCCTGGCGCAGTTCAAGGGAATTGCCCTCGGCACGACCAACATCACTATCAACTCCGTATACATAAACGGCAATGGCGACACCCTCAATGTGTCCACCACTCCGCTGGCGTTGACGATCGAGGATACGGGAGCTCCGACAATAACGGTCGTCCCGAACGATCCCATCGGCACCGACACGTACTCGGATTATGTTGATCTTGAGGTTACCGGTGATGTCACCGACAACTTCGACTTGTTCCGTGTATGGTATCGCTTCGACGATGCCGGAGGCTGGACCTTCGTGGCGAACGTCGATGGTGAGGTGGACACCTATGGTCCGACCACGATCGACTTCTCCGCACTTGCCGAAGGCTCCCACACGCTGAACATGCGTGTTGGCGATGGAGCTGGTAACTACGGCTATGTCGACTACGGCTTTGACATCGATCGCACTGCTCCGGTTGTCACCTCGGTGACCCTGAGCGATGCCGATGGTTGTGCCCTCGATAGTGAGTTCACCAACGATCCGACTGTCGCGGTCGACATCGTTGACGATGGTACTGGTGTGGAGATGGAATTCGCTCTTCCGGGCAGTCCTGAGGGCTTCATCCCCTATGCCAACCCGACCACCTACACTCTCCCCACGGCCGACGGCACCTACCAGGTGTACGTCCGTCTGAAGGATGTCTATGGTAACTTCGGTGGCTGGACCGCGTTCGATTATATCACGCTGGATCAGGTCGCTCCGACGCCGACCGACATGTGGTTGGTCTCCGATCCGACTCCGGCTAAGACCAATCTGACTACAATCGATCTGGACGCCAACTGGGGCGCCATTGATGGAACCGTACAGATCAACTACTCCGAAGATGTGGGTGATCTGGTCTGTGGCGATGCCGGTTGGCAGGTTCTGGCGGGTGCTACCCGTCCGTTCTCCTTTGATCTGAGCTCGGGCGACGGCATGAAGACTGTCTACTTCGCTTCTGCCGACGCCGCTGGTAACATCGGCATCGACTCGGCCATGATCGAACTCGACCAGACAGCTCCGGAATTCCTGACCTTCGACGTTCCGGATTGCTCGCCGATCCGCAACGTGCAGGATATCGCCTTTACGTGGGATAGCTCGCTTTACCCCGATGCTGTTAGCATCAAGATGGGTATTGCATCTGCTACCTACGATGACAATAATGGCCTTGCCGGTCAGGATCCTGCTGCTGGCTTGACTGACTACTATCGTCTGCCGAACGCCGATGGTGACTATACCATCTATGCCGTCTTGGTAGATGACGTTGGTAATGTCAGTGCTGAGGTGTCCGATGACGTGACGCTCGATCGCGTCGCTCCTACCGCCGGCACCATGGCTCTCAATGGTGGCTTCACCTGGAGCAACTCCGCGACGGTCGATGTTGAGTTGACCGGTCTGGATATGGACATTGTTGAAGTCGCGGTCACCGAAACCGCTGGTGACTACACCGGTGCTACCTGGATGGCCTTCGATCCGAACACTCCGGTGTTCCAGTATACCTTTGCCTCGATCACCGATGGTCAGTGGCGTTCCCTCTACCTGAAGGCTCGCGACTGTGCCGGTAACGAGAGTGCCGAGGTTTCTGACAATGTACGTATCGACCTGACTGCCCCGACGCTGTCCGATGTTCTGATCAATGGTGGCGCTACTGTTACCAATGACCCGTTGATTGACATTGACTTCACTTATACTGAATCCTATCCGCTCAACGTCTACATCTCTGAGGATGCCGGTATGGCTGGTGCCGTCACGGTTGCCTGGGGTGCGGGCCCGGCGTATCCGGACGTCTTCACGCTGACCACAGGCGACGGCGACAAGCCCGTCTATGTGCAGATTGAGGACCGTGCGGGTAACTTGAGTACTATCGAGACCAGCTCGATCCTCCTGGATGAGACGGCTCCGACCGGTACTATGGAACTGGTACAGGATCCTGTGTTCAACCCGTGGGCGGCTCCGGGCTACACCAACACCAAGAACAATATCCTCATCGAGAACATTACTTACCCGGCTGACGCTGTCGAAATGCGTTTCCGTAACGGTGACGGTACCAACCTGACCGGTTGGCTGCCTGTCGCCGCCAGCTACAGCCCGTGGACCCTGTCCGGTACCATGGGTACGCTGACAGCCGAGGTGAAGTTCAGGGATGCTGCTGGTAATGTTGGTGGCTGGAACGTCGCTTCCATCGAGTTCGACTTTGTTGCCCCGGGTACGGTCCAGAACCTGACCGGTACTCCGACGGCTTCGACGCACCTCGATTGGGATGCGGCTGGTGCTGACGACCAGCTCTATGTTATTCGCTATAACTTCTCTGGCGAATATCCGACGTATGCCAATCTGCCGCCGGCACCGGCTATCAGCGAAGGTTTCGCGGCTGGCATGCCGACCGATACTGAGTTCGATTTCGTCGGACCGTTCCAGGATATCTACGCCTTCTCCGTCTGGGTTGTCGATATGGCTGGTAACTGGGGCCCGGTTGACAGTTCTGTCAAGGCCACCAACTACCTGCTCGGTGACTTCGATGGTGACGGCGTCCTGAAGTTCGTCGAAGAGTTCGGTGATCTCGCGTCCACTTACGGACTGAGCACCGGCGACGCCGGCTTCAAGGACTATTCCGACATTGGCCCGACCGATGACGGTACGTCCCTGGGTCTGCCGGAACCTGATGGCTATATCGGCTTCGATGATCTGCTGGTCTTCGCTGCCAACTATGCCACCAATGGTGACTACACCGGCGGCCCGAATGCTCTCAAGGTCTTCGCCTCCGATCAGATCAAGGTACATGCTGATGTTCCGCAGGCCGTGAGCAAGGGCGCCGAATTTACATTCGCCGTCGAGCTCAGCCAGATGCGCGGTGTCATGGGTTACCAGATCGCTCTCGGTAGCGACAACCTCGAGATTATCTCTGTCGAAGCTGGCGCTGCTCACGAGAGCGTCACGCGCTCGTTCTTCGATGACAAGATTGAGGAAGGCAAGCTGACGTTGACGGGTGTTGTACTCGGTGAGCGGTTCGGCGACAACGAACTCGCTCGCGTGACGGTGCGCGCTCTGGACGACGGTCAGGTTTCTCTGGAGGATGTCAGCATCGATATCCGTGACTTCAGCAACCAGCGTGCTGAGTCCTCGTTCGAGCTGGCTGCTTCCGGTGAACCGCTTGTAATTCCGAATGAGTTCACGCTCGCACAGAACTACCCGAACCCGTTTAATCCGACTACCACCATCGATCTGTACATGGCCGAGGCCGGTAACTACCGGATCGAGATCTTCAATGTAGCCGGTCAGATGGTGAAGGTGTTCAGCGGTTATTCACAGCCCGGCAAGGTGTCGGTACAGTGGGATGCCTCCAACGTGGGGTCCGGCGTCTATCTGTATCGCGCTGTGTCGGGTACTAACTCGCAAACCAAGAAGATGATCCTGCTTAAGTAAGGGGCGGGATCCCGGCAGGA
Organism: candidate division GN15 bacterium; assembly: GCA_014729205.1. GTDB lineage: Bacteria > Zixibacteria > MSB-5A5 > GN15 > FEB-12 > WJKG01. The sequence continues at coordinate 11,180 of WJKG01000365.1, forward strand.
TGTATCTCTCTTAGGCGCATGCAAGTGGTGGGAGGTCGTAGTGGCCTCCCGCCACCAAAGAACGCCTTGCCGAGGTCTTTGCCTTTAACAATCCAAGGGGATTTCACATTTGCTTTTCGGAGGAGATATGAGGACAGGAAGACTTATCCCGATTGCGCTGATTCTGAGCACGCTCGTAATCGCTAGTGTCTGTAGCGTTTCGGCGGCTGAGATATTCGCCGACCCGGACACGGTGTACATTACTACGGGGCCGGGAACCGAGTTTGAACTGGAAATCGAGGTCGATGCCGCCACTACCGGCCTCCGATTGTTCCAGATCGTTATGGCCTTTGATACCACCCTGCTGGATACAACTTACACCGAGCTGGGACCGTTGTTCTCTGAAAGTGGCGAAGTATTCGTGTTCAACAGCTTCATCGTCGAGGATACCATCTTCGGCAGCACCGTTCTGCGACTTGAGGGCCTGCTCTTTGGTGCTTCCGCGGTAGTCGACGGCCCAGGCGTAGTCGCTCGCGTTGGCCTGGAGGCTCTCGCAGAGGGGGTCGCAGACATGTCTGTTGTTGAACACGTGATAACGGACATTTCTAACGACACTATTCCGTCCAATGCACGGGGCTCGTTCGTCTACATTAATACGCCCCCGGACCCATTTGACCTGCTCGAACCTGTCGATGGTGCTGATATTGGCGGCAACCCGGGAGACTCTATAGAGTTTGAATGGTCGGCCTCTGGCAGTCCCTATCCGGGAGAAATGGTCTCGTATTCTTTGGAGATAAACGAAACCGCCGACTTCTCCGCTCCTAACGCTCTTGAGTTCAGCGGCCTGACATTCACCAACCAGAAGATCTCTAATCTCGATCTGACCAACGGTCAGCAGTATTTCTGGCGCGTTACCGCCACCGGCAACCTCTATGGCTTCGAGCAAGCCTCGACACCGGCATCGCACAGCTTCACACTCAACGCGGCCGGCTCTCCCAATGACTTCGACCTGCTGTTGCCTGAGCAATCGACCTATGTCGATATCAGCAGCGGCGGGGCTCTGTTCGATTGGCAGGATTCACCACCTCTGGCTCCGGGAGATTCTGTACTCTACAAACTCGCTCTGTACGATGATCCGTCTATGCAGCCGGCGAATATGGTGTGGGAATCAGGTGATATCAATGTCTCTGAGCTCGTGGTTGATGAGTCTAACCTCCCCGTGAGGACATGGCTGTACTGGGAGGTAACGGCCGAGAATACGTATGGATTCACCAAGAAATCACTCTCGAACTTCGATGTCATGTTCTACTGGTTCCGCGATTTCAACGGTGACAAGACGGTAAATATTCAGGATTTGACACTGTTCGTGGGTTATCTCTTCGGTGGCGGGGCGGCACCGATTCCGGAGGTCGCAGTGGATTTGAACTCAGATGGAAGCCTTAATATTGCAGATCTGACCGCGCTGGTGAATTACCTGTTTGGAGGATAGAAAATGTCCGTCCCCAACGTCCCTCTGTAGGGCGTGCTCGAAACGCTGCCTCAGCAACCCTGCGCTCTGATAATGGAGCACCTTGGGGCAGCGTTGCCCCTTGGACACCCCGCCTGTCATCGATGGACCCCCAAGTCCGGCAGGCGGGGCTTTTGTTTGCCTCGCGCTCATCTAGCTATATGTAGAGCTATCGGTCAAACAGTCCATAGAGACCAGACGTGAGATTTTAGCTCTTACTTGGCGGTCCGGTGAAAAAGGGCTTACTGACGGTGATAAATGAGACTCTGTAAGTACTTTCGTAACCAAAATAAGGCCCCAAGGGCCTGTGTGTCAAGCGCTTTCAGGGTCCACCTTCGGCACGGATCAGCGCTGCCTCCCAACAAGATCTCTATAGCCTGAGTTGCTGTCAGACACTGATTCTCATTGAGACTGTCGCAAGAAGCACGACATTGTGCCCAGCAAGCGCGACCGCCAGGCATCCCGCCGTGCCGGCATACAACTCGTGCCTCCGGTGGGCGTCACAGCTTCTGTGTTGACCCCTCAGCAGGTACATAGAGCACGCCGAGGAAGAAACCCCAGATCAAGTGCAGGATCAGATTGGAGATCAGTGCCGCGGCAGTCATCGGCATCTGAGCAAAACGTGTCGCGCCCAACGCGCCGGCAATGGTCGAGACGATACCCAGGGCAATCGTCCACGCCAAGCCGTAGACCAGCCCCTTCACCGGTTTCGGGCCGGGTAACCTGCGATAGATCGCCAGCCAGGCAAAGGGAAGGGCGAAGATTATTCCATCGATATGGTGCTCCAGCATCCACCAGGCATTACTCGTACCGGGAAAAGCACCAAACAGCCCCAGTGTGCCGGCAAACCACTGATCGACGAAGAACATTATGTAGGAGGCGACAAACCCGGCCACCACCAAGCTTCCGAAGTTGATATTCTTGATTACTCGCATGAGTCTTCCTTTCTCGTTCTGAGGAGTTCAATTGAGGCCACAGTTCGGCGGGCCGGCACTGGAGACGGGCCCACTCGCACTATATCTTGCCATTGACCTCTTCAGGCGGCGACGCAGAACGGAACTCGAGATCATACGTTGGTCCCTCCTCGGATTCAATACGTAGCCCCTTGTGAGCACCGGCCTCGGTCTCTTTGAACGCGATGCGACTTGTGTGTTGCACGACATGATCAACCGGGTTCTTCGGTTCATCCCTGGTCATGACACCAATATGCACCTGAGATTCGCCCCGCGTGGTCAGGTACTTCAATGGTGCATTCTCCGCAAGCACTTCCGTCTTGTTTCCCTCATTCATTCTGATTGTGGTCAACCACTTCTCGTGCTGACGACTGAACGCATCTGCAAACTCGCTCCACTCGGAGCGTGGAATCACTTCGTCTTCCATTTCGTTCACCTCCCCAATTGAGTTGATTGTCTGCTACTGTTCAGTATTGCTTTGACATCTCGATCGCTTACCTGCTCGAACTCATCATACCAGGCGCCAACGCCATGCAGCGGACGTGGCGTCTCAACACACACCACATTGTCTGCCTCCCTTTCAAACTCGCGACAAACCTGGGGATCTGCCACCGGCACCGCCACGACAACCTCTCTGGGCTCCATCTTTCTAACTGACTCTACAGCAGCCCGCATCGATGCCCCTGTGGCCAGGCCATCATCGACGAGAATTACCACCCGATCCTTCACACGTGGCGGTGGGTTGTCGCCACGATACTCGCTTTCTCGCCTCAGTAACTCCTGGCGCTCTTCAGCGGCGACCGTTTCCAGACTCTCGTGAGTGATATCCGCGGCACTGATGATATCCTCATTCTTCACCATCACACCGCCAGAGGCAATGGAGCCCATGGCCAGTTCCTCCTGGCCCGGCACGCCAAGCTTGCGAACAAGGAAAATATCGAGCGGAGCGCCAAGGCTCAGCGCAACCTCGTAGCCGACAGGAACGCCCCCTCGGGGGAGCCCCAGAACAATCACGTCGTCACGACTCTCGTATGATCGGAGTCGCTCAGCCAGCTTTCGCCCGGCGTCATTTCGATCCTTGAATACTGTCATTGTGTATCACCAGTCCTTTTTCCATGGGTCGACAGCCGTACTTGCGGCTCGGTCGTCTTCAGAATCTCGATCTCGATGATTTGCTGTGCGGCGCTGGCTGTCGGGTCTGCAGAGTGTATGGACCGAGCCATTGTGCTCTGTCTTGCAGAACAAGACAGATTGTCAATTGTTCGGAAGGCACCGGGTGACCGGGCTCAACGCATATACCCACATAGTACACGCCGCCACCTTTTGTCACTCTGTACATCTGTCAATGCTGTGCACAATCTGACCACTTGTGGTCTATTGGTTCGACCTCAATCAATGCGGCAGGAGATCAATAAGCATTGTTCCGATAGTATCTATAGGGGCTGACATCGGATGACTGCAGGCCCAAATGCGTCATCGATCCGAGCAGCGGACACACCAAACACGGGATGCTTTAATGGGAATCGTAACTTGGTCGGATGAACTCTACGGTACTGGCCACGAGACTATCGATGGTCAGCACAAGCGTTTGATTCAGATGATAAATGACCTTCATGACTCGCTGGCGAAGGGTCAGGTTACCGAGGGTATGAAGTCAACGCTGAAGGGGATTGTCGAGTACACGCAGACACATTTTGCCGATGAAGAGAAGATCATGGAGGAACTGGGATGGCCGGAACTTGACGAGCATCGCAGAAAACACCACGCATTGCTCCGTGATGTCCGCAAGATGCTGATGCGCCTCAAATCCGGCGAGACCGTTGGCCCCTTCGAGTTGCTTGGCTTTCTCCGCCAGTGGCTACTGGAGCATATCGAGGGGGAGGACCTGAAGCTGCGCAAGGTGATAAAGACCAGTTCCGCGACCAAATCTCCGAAACCAGTCTGATCACTCTTCCAATCATCACCTACATTCCGGCCCATAGGAGGCGAATACGGTACACCCGGCGTTGCTTCTTTGAGCGCGAGCAGAGAGTCCAGAATCTGCTGCTGCGCCAGGTCACGAGCGCTCTCAGCGCCCTCCAGAGAGTTGGAATGATTACTGGTTGGGCATTGAATTGTATTCTCCCTGGCACTGGCCTGGATCGCAAACGCGAATATCAGCACCAAGCCGGCAAACAAGAAGTGTACGGGTTTCTGCACCTTGGGGCCTCCTGTTGTGACTAAGACTTTCGATACGTACGAGTCAGTCAAACAGGCTACGGAAGCGTGACCGATTGGGAATTGACATGTGTACACCCTGCAACACAGCCAATATGCACAACCCGGAGTGATTGGTCAAGTATTCAGGCGTGAACGGCAAAAAGCCGGTCCCCGTCGGAACCGGCCTCTTGCACCTACGCGCGTAGTAGGGACAAACGCGACTGCGTGGTATCAGTTATTAACGATTATCCCCGCATCGAGCGCCTGAGCGCCGCTACCGCCTACAAAACCCTTGGCATAGACAGTGTAAATAGTACCGGCGTTCAGCGTGATATTCGGAAGAGGTAAAACCACCGTCGACTGGTTCGCCAGACGAACTTCAAGGTTGTAAGTACCTGCATCGACCGGACTGAAGCCCTGGACCTCGCGGAAGGTCACGTCACCGAAAAGAATCGGGCCACCCGTCACAGCAACGTCAACTGCCGGAGCATTCGGGCTCAGATGAACGAAACGAACATGGGCCTTGCCGGACGCCGGTGCTGTCAGGTCGTCTTCGAGGACTAACGGCTCGATGCTGGACACCGAGTCAATGGCAAATACAGTATAGTTCTTGTCAGCCTCCAGAGCCAGGCTCGCCGAGATAACGGTGTCTCCCGTCGGCACGGCACGCACCTTGACGTCCCGGCTACCCGAACTCAACGGCACATAACCAGTGCTCTGCGCAAACAGCAGGCCGCTCACGGCAGTACTGCCATCAATGAGAATGTCCACATCGGGAGCATCCGGTGAGGCATGGACGACCATCACGCGGCTCGTTGCCTGCGAGGCCATCGGGTTATCATCATCGTCATCACTGCAGCCGACAATTGTCACGGCCGCCAGGGCCAGTAAGGCCACCATCAAGGTTCTGGTTGACTTCATCATTTTGTTTGTCTCCTTTGTATCCCGTTTGCAAGAGTTTGTCAGTCACGTTCGTGGTTTCGAGAAAGGGCGGCCGCTCTGGCCGCCCATCTCGGAGCAGAGGCTTTGCTTCACCAACGCATTTCGTTTGTCATGTTTGTTCCGCAGTCGCGGTAAAGCGTCCCAACTTAGGCAGTCTGGCTGGCGAGCCCCCAGCGGCGCTGGATGGCTTTCCATCCCAGACCCTGGTAAACCGCAGACAGGCCGACCAAGATGTACACGATTCGGCTCAGAGCAGTCATTTCACCGAAAATCGTCGCCACCAGATCGAAATTGAACAGGCCTACTAAGCCCCAGTTCAAGCCGCCGACTACCAGCAGAATGGCTACGGTTACATCTAATCCACGCATCTCGTTTCTCCTTGTTTCGAGTTCCTGTTTCGTTGTGGTTTCGTCTTTCATTTGTCTAATACAACACGCTTGATGTCTAATATTGTTCCCATTTTGTGTAAAGTTTGTCGATTTTTTCCCTGGTTAGTCTATAGGGG
>WJKG01000001.1 GCA_014729205.1 candidate division GN15 bacterium
GCAATGGGTATCGACCGTTTGGTGGCGCAGTCGGCGGTTCGCTTCTCGCTCGGCCGGTCAACTACCCGGCAACAACTCGACTACGTCATTGAGAAACTACCACCGATTGTAGAACGGCTGCGTGCCATGTCGCCAACGTATAACCGATAGCACTCGAGACGCAAGGGTAGCACGCTCTCGTACTTGCCTGAGTCCTGTTACTTGATTGAAGTAGGGAAGAGATAGTCATGTCCAAACGAGTCCTGGTCGCCATGTCCGGCGGTGTCGATTCTTCGGTCGCCGCCTTTCTGCTCAAAGAGCAGGGATATGAGGTCATCGGTGCCCACATGAAACTGTGGGACTATGTCGATGTCGGTGGGGACATCTATAAGGACGGACGCTGTTGTACGCTCGATTCTATTACTGATTGCCGGATGGTCTGCGATGCTATCGATGCCCCCTTCTATGTCATGAACTTCTCCTCCCACTTCCGCGAGACCGTGATCAACGACTTCGTCTCAGAATACCGGGCGGGACGCACACCCAATCCCTGCGTCCGCTGCAATAAGGATGTCAAATGGTCGGCCTTCTTAGACAAGGCCCGTCAACTCGGGTGTGACTACCTGGCAACGGGACACTATTCGTACGTGGAAAAGCACCGCAGCGGCCGCTGGACCATCCGTAAGGGCGTCGATGATTCCCGCGACCAATCCTATGTACTCTGGGGCCTGTCGCAGGATGCCCTCGCTATGACGCTCATGCCCCTTGGCGGCATGAAGAAGACCGAGGTCCGCGAACTGGCTGCTCGTTACAACTTGCGAACCGCTGCCAAGGCCGAATCGCGCGAGATTTGCTTCGTCGCTGACAATGACTATCGCCGCTTCCTTACCGAATGGGAAGCCAAGCGCGAGCGCCGATTCGAGCCGGGGGACATCATTCATAGCGACGGTCGGGTGCTCGGACAACACCAGGGCACCGCGTTCTATACACTCGGCCAGCGACGAGGCCTGGGCATCGCCCACCCGACACCACTCTATGTCAAAGAAATCGACCCCGACACCAACCGCGTGGTCGTCGGAGACGACGCCGAACTCTACGCCACCGATTTTGATGTCACGGGCGTCAACTGGATGGGCGTCGACATGCCCGACCAGCCTGTCCACGCTCTTGTCAAGATCCGTTACCTCCATGAACCGAAGATGGCCGAAGTGAGCCCCATCGATTATCGCTCGGTACACATCCAATTCGATCAACCACAGCGCGCTATCACTCCCGGCCAATCAGCCGTGTTCTATGACAACGATGTCATCCTGGGCGGCGGCATTATCGACAGTGTCGACAACCCCAACTCCCTAAACGACTTGTAGCGCTCAGCCATTTTAGTTGCGCCTCGGCCCCTATTTACGTTACGTGGCATCAATGGGAACCGTCTGCTCTGAGACGCCCCTCTTGCGACCGGAGTATAACGTATATGAAGAAACTATATAGAATTCTCATCTGGGCTGTCGGTATCATCCTGGCTCTGTTGCTGGTGGCCGTCGTTCTTGTCCAATTGTTCTTTCCTGAAGAGAAAGCCAGGCAACTTGCCATCGAAAGAGGCAGCGCCGCCCTCGGCCGCGACATCGATATCGAATCCGTCGCTGTGAGTTTCTGGGGCGGTTTCGGCGTCGAGTTACAAAACGTCACTATTGCCAACGCTCCGGGGTTCGGCGATGAGCCCATGGCCCGCGCCGCCGTCATTGATGTCAAGCTCAGCCTGTTGCCCCTGTTGACCGGTGAGGTAAACATCGACCGCCTCATTGTTGACAAACTCCGAGCCGAAATGATCAAACGCCCCAACGGCGAGAACAACTACACCTTCGCCGCCGCCGAAGAGAAAGTCCCGTCCCGGATGAAGGGCAAGGTCAAGCCCGAGGCCCAGGCAGCCGCCGCCACCGTCAGTTTCGATCGTCTGGAAATCAACGAGGGGCACGTCCGCTATCAGAATGACTCGTCCCGGCTTCTCTTAGATATGAAGAACCTCAGCCTGGCGACATCGCTATCCATACCCACCGAGGCCGTCTACCACTCGCAAGGGAGAGCTCTTGTGGAGACCCTCCTCGTGGTCAATGAGAAAGACACACTACCGCCACTAACGGTCGCCACTCGCCACCAGGCAGAGTTCGATCTGGGCAGCAACCGACTGACACTGCAGCAGAGCGAACTCACCGTGAACGGTCTCACCTTCACCGCCCACGGCTCAGCCGAACTGGGCGGCAATGCTATCCTTGCCAGATTCAATGTGCAGTCGAATCAGATTGGCGCTCAGGACCTGCTCGACCTGCTGCCCCCCGAACGCCTCCGATCCGCCGGCGAATTCACGGCCTCCGGCGAATTGTCACTCGACGCTGACATCACTTACGATGAGACCACCATCGACACGTTGCAGTACGCCGGCAGTCTCGAACTCTCCGATGCCACCCTCAGCCGTGAGGATATCCCGGGCGACCTTGAGATCGGCAGTGCCCTGATTGATTTCGAGACCAATACACTCAGACTCAGCCTGCGCGAGGCGACATTCGATGGGCAACCACTCCGCGGACAAGTGTCAGTCGACAACTTCGATGATCCCCACGTCAATGGCGACCTCGCAGGCAAGTTGGACCTGGCCTTTGTACAACCATTCCTCAGCGGTCGCGCCGGCAGCCAGCTGTCGGGACAGCTCGACTTCGAACTGCAGTTCGCCGGCCAATTGGCCAACTACGAAAAACTCGACCTCTCCGGACAGGCGACAATACAGAACGGACGGTACGTATCGACGATGTTCCCGGAGCCCATTGACACGCTTGAACTCGACCTGTTCTTCGACAACGGCACCACCCGAATCAACAGCCTGCAAGCGATATCAAAGCGGGCTCGCTTCGAGGCTACCGGCCGCATCCAGAACATGATCCCGTACCTGCTGCTTGACTCCGCTGCCGCTGCCGACCTGTCACCCGAGATCGATGTCAATACCTCCGGCGAAGCGGATTTGTCGCTGGCCAACCAGTATCTCGCCGGTCAGTCTAATCCTGAGCTTACCGGCGACGCCGCCTGGGATATGACTATCAGCGGTGTCGTTACCGATCTCTCCAGCTTCGAACCCCGTGGTACAATCGTTGTGCGCCAGGCAACCTATACCGATGATCTCCTGCCCGAGCCGATTGAGCGCTTCGATGCCGACCTTGTCGTCACCCGCGACACGGTCACCATCAACCAGCTCGATGTTGTCTTTCCCTCCAGTGATTTGTCGCTTACCGGCAAACTGATCAAGCCGTTTCCGAATCTGCTGCCATTCGAGGGAATTGAGTACAACCGCTACCGCAAACCAAGTCTTGACTTCGAGCTGACGTCTAACCGTCTGAACACCGATAAGCTGTTCCCGGAGGCAGTCCCCGGCGCCGAGACGGAGCCCCCAACCGACACCACCACCCCCGATCAACCGACCACCACTACGCCGTCTCAACCCGTCGTCTCGCCGGTCATACTGCCCGACATCAACGGCCGCGGGAACATAACTGTGGACACGCTGATCTACTCGGAGATTGATTTCACGAACATCACCGCCAGGGTGCGTATCCAGGATCGCAAGATAGAGGTCTATGAGGCCAACGCCAGCGTCTATGATGGTACCGTAACGGGTGGCACGACTATAGATCTCACCGATCCAACGGTGCCTGTCTACACCGGGCGTTTCCAGGCCGCCCAGATTCAAGCCGAAGGGTTCTTCCGCCAGTTCACTCCTCTATCAGATCAGGTAACAGGGAAGATGAACTTCAATGGTACGTATGAAACAACCGGAACCGAGAAAGCCGAACTCAAGCGCTCGCTGAAACTCGATGCGGACCTGAGTATGCGCGACGGCCAGTTCGAAGCCTCCAACAGAACATACAAGATCATCAACGGTATTGCCAGGGAAGTGGGGGAGAGCATTGACCGCACCCAGAACTTCAAGGACCTCGATACCGACATCAAGGTAGAAGACGGCAAGGTCAAGGCCGATCGCCTCAAGACGAGTCTGGGTAACATGGGCGACCTGGAACTCGATGGGTACTACGGATTCGATGGTAGTGTCGACTACACCGGTAGCATTCTGCTTTCACAGAGCTGGTCCGAGAAAATCCTCAAGAACGACATTATTGGCGGTCTGGCTGACATTCTCTCCGGCGGCTCTACTGAGCGTCTGAAGCTACCCCTCTTCATCTCCGGTTCTATCGATAATCCCTCTGTCGGCATCGATCTCAAGTCGGTCGGGAAGGATGCTGCCGGTGGTATGCTCAACAATCTCAAAGACCTGCTGCAGAAGAAATGACTGGCTAACAGGATGATTGCCCACGTGTAAACCATATGGACTGGCTTGCCACACAGTTTGCGATTCTTGCCGACATCTTCTATTACCTCATCCAGGTCGTACACTGGACGCTTCTCATTAGCATTGCCGCCTACGCTCTCGCAGTGATATGTGGTCTCGTCTTTGGTATCGCCCGTATCTGGCCCAGCCGACCCGTGCGATTGATGGCCGGGGCCTACATCAATGTCCTGCGAGGCGTGCCGCTCCTGGTCCTCATCTTCTTTGTGTACTTCGGCCTGGGCCAAATCATCAATCTGGATCGCTTCGTGGCCGGTGTGATTGCCGTCGGCGTCTGCTATGGAGCCTACATGGCCGAGATCTTCCGCTCCGGGATTCAGGCTATCGACTATGGCCAGCACGAGGCCGCCAAGGCCCTCGGCATGACCCGGTGGCAAACCCTGCGTCACATAATTCTCCCGCAGTCGGTGCGCATCGTCGTGCCGCCGGGGGCCAATGAGTTCATCGCCTGCCTGAAAGACTCCTCCCTGGTGTCAATCATAGGCCTGCGCGAACTCACCCGCGCCGGACGGGAATACGCCTCGCAGCACTTTCTGGATTTTCAAACCTGGCTCATGGTAGGCCTGATCTACCTGGCCCTTACCCTGACCCTTACCCGAGTGGTGCGATGGGTCGAACAGCGCGTAGCTATCAGTGGATATGGAAGCGCCCGACACAATCATTGAAATCAAGGGTATAACCTGCCGCTTCGGTGACATGGCGGCCATCGACAATCTGTCCCTGTCCGTACGCAGGGGAGAAGTTGTCGTCATAATCGGTCCCTCCGGTTCAGGCAAGTCAACTCTGCTTCGCTGCCTCAATGCTCTTGAGGAAATCCAGGAGGGGGAAATTATCATTGATGGTGTCAAGCTGGACCACACTCACAAGCAAGTGCACAAGATTCGTCTGGAGATCGGCATGGTCTTCCAGCAGTTCAACCTGTTTCCGCACTTGACTGCCAGGGAGAACATCAGCCTCGCCCAGCGTGTCGTCCGCAAACGTACCCGCACCGAGGCGACCCAAATCGCTCATGATCTGCTGACAAAGGTCGGCCTGGCTGACAAAATCGACGCCCACCCCGCCCAGCTTTCTGGCGGGCAGAAACAGCGCGTTGCCATCGCGCGCGCTCTGGCCATGAACCCCAAGGTGATGATGTTTGATGAGGCCACTTCCGCCCTCGACCCCGAGATGGTGGGCGAGGTGCTCGAGGTCATGAAGAGCCTGGCCGCCGATGGAATGACCATGCTTGTCGTCACTCACGAAATCGGCTTTGCCCGCGAGGTCGCCGATCGCATAGTCTTCATCGACTCCGGGCGGGTCGTAGAAATGGGTCGCCCGGAAAACATCCTCAACAATCCCGCCAATCCCCGCACCCGTGACTTCCTCGCCAAGGTGCTCTCATGACGACCATCATGCGGACATTCGTAGTCTCGTTGGTCTTCCTGATGTTCGGTGCCAGCCCTGCGGCCCAGAAACAACTACCGCACACCCATGACCACGATCATGACCATGATCACAGTCACGATCACGACTGGGAATCACTCCTTCGTCCCAGTACCCGCCTGCCAACCGATTACACTATCAAAGCAGAAGTAAGACCGGATTCGTCAAGCTTGCGTTTCACCATGGAATTGATCTATCAGCACCGCCGGCCCGATACGATCCCGGCGCTCATCTGGCGCCTTCCCTCAGGCACTTATCTGGGGCCGCGCCATACCCTTTCAGACAGCCTGCCTGCACGGTTCTACCTGGACTCCATCAGCCACCGCGCCGTGCCGTTGGAGCCCTCGCAGGTCGAGTTTATAGACAGCATCCACCTGCGCACCGAGCTGCATGCACCAATCGTGCCGACACAAATCACGTCGCTGTTCATGAGCGGAGAATTCGTATTGAACAACCGGGACGTAGCTGACATCCACTTCATCAACGAGTGGTTCCCACGCATCCTCTACCCAACATCGCAGCCCATTGATCCTGGTTCGTTAACGAACCAGCCACCCCTCGCATCGTATCCGCTGGCACCCGCCCAAATCGAGGCGATTGTCAACATCGACACTGCGTATCACCTGGCCTACCCCGGCAGGCTACTCAATGAGAAGGAGCATTTCGGTTTCCTGCCGCAACCTCATCATGGGCAGGACAGCGTCTTCTACGATATCACCGATGGCCGCTTTCTGAATTTCGGCACCTACAGCTACGATCCGGTCTTTGAAGAAGGCACCAAGAGTTACTACCTCATGGACAGACACACCTCCAATCTCCCCCTGGCAATGGCCTCTGCCTGGCGAACCGACCGCATCCTTGCTGACAGCTTAACGATCGATCTGTACTACCCCATAGCCCGTGACAACTCGAAGTGCTCCACGTTGACCGACATCATCAGGCAAGCAGCTCACTGGATGTCACGGACCATCGGGCGCCCGAAGGCCAGGCGCCTGGCGCTGGTCTTTGCTGATACGCACCAACAACTGGCAACTTCCAACCTCGCTATCAGCGTCATCTCCGAAAGCGACCCCGTCAACCGTGTCTCTGCCGTCCGGGCACTGGCCAAACTCTGGCTGCCAGCTATCTGGTCCAGTGATCACACCCACTATCGCGATTTCGACAAAGGCCTCGTCTCGTTCCTGATTTATCACATGGCCCACGATGACCAGCCTGGGTTGTCCACCGCTGACTTGCGAGACTGGGAAGCCGCGCGTCTGAACACACAAGAGAGTATCGATACCACACTACAACGGCGCACCCTGCGCCTGTATCCGGCGCGGCTTTTTGAAATCGAGCAGTCGCTCGGAGAAGCTGCGTTCTTCGCGAAGCTCACTGAGTGGCTCGGCGGTCGCGACCACAGCCCCCGAGACCCGGCCGCGCTGTTCCGGTCATTCGCTCTCAACCGCGATGCCTACAGCAACTGGCCCCACTGGTCTTACACCCCTATCGCTATTGACAGCGCCGCTGTCCAACGCACTAAGACCGGCACCTACCGAATTCCCATCTACCTGGACACCGACCATCAACCTTTCGCTTTCGCTCTCGAGGTGCTGGTTGCCTGGGCCGGAGGTCATAGATATGTCACTGCCAATGTGACAAACGCGTCCACTCCTGTCGCCGAGGTTGAGAGCGAGTTTCCCCGAAGACCACACACCGTCGTCCTCGACCCCAATCGCAAGCTCAATGATCCTGATCGCACCGACAATGACTATCGCCTGATATACACCAGAAACCGCATTCCCGGCCCGAAGGACCAGCTGTTCCATGCTTTCACGCCTTTGCCGTTCTAAGCCCCTGAGTATCGCAGTGCTGTTAGTAGTATTGGCGGCAATTACCCACGCCAATACCGCCCCCATAGGCGAATCGCTGGCCGCGCGCATTGCCACCAACCCCAACGCCGGGCAAAGCGTCTGGGTCTACCTCTCGGCAGATTCTCGCGCCGATCAGCCAATCGCGCTTACCGACCGTGCTCTTCGTCGTCGTGCCCGAGTTGATCCCGCAGGTCACCTGATCGACTCTCTGGACTACCCCATCCGCACGGACATAGTGAACCAGGTACATGATATCGTCGATACCGTCCGCCATGTCTCACGTTGGCTGCGCGCCGTCTCTGTCGAGGCCACCGCTCAGCAACTCTCGGCTGTGCAGCAGTTGCCATTCGTTGACAGTCTGGAATTGCTACCGACCCTCATCGCCCCAGGTCCGGTGGTCACCATCGAAAAGACACCCGCAGCTCAGGCAGATCCGCCCACCGATGCCGACTACGGCAACAGCCTCTACCAGGCACAATTCTGTCGCGCTCGACGTCTGCACGATCTCGGCCTCTCGGGCAAAGGGGTACTCATTGCCTTGCTGGACACAGGCTTCGAGTATGAACACGAGGCGTTCGGCTCACTCAACCTCATTGCCCAGCGTGATTTTATCAACCACGACGACAGCGTTCGTGGTGCCGACTGCCCCGAGGCCTACTCCAACGGCTGGCAGGACTTCCACGGTACCCTCGTCCTTGGAGCCGTCGGAGCGTATCAACCGGGTGACTTGATTGGCATTGCCTATGGTGCCGAGTATGCTCTGGCAAAGACGGAGATCGTCTGCGATGGTACCGAAATCCGTCGCGAAGAGGACAACTGGCTGGCCGCTGCCGAATGGGCCGATTCACTCGGGGCCGACATCATCAGCTCATCTCTCGGCTACTACGCTTTCCAGAGTGGCGCCAGCTATGTCTTTTCCGACCTCGATGGCAACACAGCTCTGACAACTCGCGCGGCCGACTGGGCTGCATCAAGGAACATCCTCGTAATCACGTCCGCCGGCAACACCCGCCACACGGCCTGGAACCACATAACTACCCCTGCCGATGCCGACTCTGCGATCGCTGTCGGAGCAGCCGTCACCGATTCTGTGCTGGCCGGGTTTTCGTCACCCGGTCCCACCTACGATGGCCGCATCAAGCCCGACATCACCACCCTCGGCAACATGGTCTACACCGCCCGCAATGTCGGTGGCTATACGCGAGCCGGCGGAACGTCCCTTGCTGCACCGCTGGTGGCCGGGGGCGCCGCACTCGCTCTCGAGCACGACTCCACTCTCACTGCCGCTACTCTGGCGTACCTTATCCGCCAGACCGGCAACATGGCCAACAATCCAAACAACGACTACGGCTATGGCCTCTACGATGCTGCCCGTGCCGCCAATATCGTCCGCTTGCTTCCCATCGGCGATGTCACGGCTTATCTCGATCAAACGGTCAGAGTCGGCATCACCGCGGTCGGCTGGTTTGAAACGCCGCCGTTTATATCCGGTATTGACCTCCCCCAGGGAGTGACTATCCAGAATCTCGGACCGGGCGCGGCCGAACTGACAGTGCTCGGCAGCCGCGAACAGAATCCGACCGAGCGCTTCGCGGTTATCGCCGATCTGGGTTATTTCGCTGACACTCAATGGGTTAACATGAATCTCTATACGACCGAATCGGACCTCGTTTACGCCGGCCCGAATCCCTTTGCTGACTCTGTTCGCATCTTCATCCGGCCCGAGGCGGGAGTGTTTCAAACTGCCACAGTTTATGCTTCATCGGGCGAAAAAGTGTGGGAGACGGTCAACAGTTCCGCCGTATCTGCCGATGACATAACATGGTATGGAACGAACCGGCATGGACGCGAGGTCACGCCCGGGGTCTATATTGTCCTGGTCGTGACCGAACGTCAAACTGCCCGGTTGAAGTTGCTCAAAACCGACTGATCGGCTGTGTATGACAACCAATACTCCTCATGCTGTCACCGGCTTCACCCGGTGCGCAGTCTGCAAAATCGATCTCAAAGGGCGATTCGTCTACATTGACGAGCGGACCGAAAAGCTCTTCGGCTATGCTACCGAAGACCTGCTCGGCCGGCCCTTGCCGGACTACATCACCGCCGAATCGCAGGCCCTGGTCGCCCGGCTCCTTGAGCAGCGCAATCACTATGAGCTGTTCTTCGATACCGCCAGTATGACGGTTGTCACCAGCGATGGGAACCGCATCCCGATCACCGTGATAGCATCGCTGAACTTCATCGGGGGCAATCCGGTGAACTTCCAACTGATCATGCATCCCGAAGACACCGAAGTATCCACCCCACAGGCATCTGTTGCCGACTCTAACTATCCTCGAGTAATCAGCGAACTGCTGGCGATCGAAGACACTAACGACTGGAAGCAGGTCCTGACTACCCTGGTACCATTTTGCAGCGCCCGCCAAGGTGCTGTCTATGTTATCCAACAAGACCGGCTGGAACCTCGTTCAGTTGTCGGTCAGACAACCGATTCCGAGTTTGAGTCGCAGTCTCTGCCGGAGACTAACATCCTCCATGTCAGGGTCGCCTCGACAGGTGAAGCGTATTCGAATCTCGATGAGCTGGCGGTCGAAAAGGCCATCGAAACCACCGGCGAAGCCCCCACCGAATTCGTCACCCGCGTCGATACACCCGGGCAAGAACCGGCACTCTTACGACTGATATTCGATAACGCTACCTCCGAGTTTGATATGCGCCAGGGCACCGAACGGGCCCGTCTGTTGCTGAGCCTCCTGCAGCGTATCCGCGCCAGTCGCGAGTCCGAAGAAATCGGTAATATCGATGACAGCATAAAATTCACGATCGGCTTCCTCGATTCGCTGGAGGTCGGCGCTCTGCTTACCGAACGCACGGGGAAGATACTCGGCTTCAACCCAACCCTGGCCAGGTGGCTGGGCGACAATCGCCCCGATGGTACCTTCCACAACTTCGGACAGCTGCTTCGCGCTGCCGATGGTGAGAATCTCGTGGGTTTGTTCCAAGATTACTTTAACTCACCATTGGATCCTGAATCGCCACTTGATCTTAAGCTCCCCGTCAGGCTTCCGGATAATTCTACCGCCGACCTAACCGTCGTCCGCCTGTCCTTCGACAGCGACGACCGTTCCGCCTGCTTTGCGCTGGTACCTCATCGGGCACCTGCCATGCCGGAGGCCGCAAGCTCCGCGGCCGGCGACGAGCAGTTCTGGATCGACGCCGTGCATCACCTGCGCACCGCTGTTACTGAGGCTGGAAGCGCCTCAGCCGAGATCGACCAGCAGCCGGCCGATCAGCACGATGAATCCACGGCATCGGTCAAAAGTCGTCTGGACCTGAATCTGACCCACGCCCGTGACATGCTGGCCGACCTGGACTCCATGCTGGCCGTGACCACCGGTCCGAAGCAGGCGGAAGAGGTCGACTTGAGTACCACTATAGAAAAGGCGATGAACCGCCTGCGCGAAGCTTACCCAAAAGCGCATCTCAGTTGCCGTTTCGACAGCCTGCCGACGATTAAGACCGATGCACGTAAGATCGAAACTGTCTTCGCCCAGTTGATGAATGCTGCTGTCC
>WJKG01000366.1 GCA_014729205.1 candidate division GN15 bacterium
CAGGGATCTTGGCATGGCGCATTGGGGCTTTTCAATCTGGACCGGGGATCAGTCAGCAAGGCTGACAACGTGTTCGTCACGCTTCGGAGGGCGCCCACACCGAATTGGAGAAGGTGAGACAAGGGTTGTCTGCCATATCGCGAAGCTCGGTCTCGCTCCGGGGCGCTACGTGATCCGAGCTGGCCTCTACGACGCCGATACGTCCTGGCCCATAGCCCGCGTAGGTTGGGAGGACGCAGCCATTCCCTTCCAGGTTCTTCCGAAGGGAACAGAAAAGGACAATCGCCATCTGGTTGACGGAGATGTGATGGATGTCGAGGTCGACTGGCAATGATCATGGTGTGGCCTTCCGGATGAAGGACAACGACGCGAGCTGTCCGAGACCGTTTGTTCTGAGGATCCGAGCGTATATGGCACTCGACCTGCTTGCGCTGATGGAATGGCAGAACTCCTTCAAGACAGCGCCGGTGGGCACCCTGCATTCGCGATGGAAACTGTCAGAAGCCACCAGTGGGGCGGACGGTAGCGGGATGCAATGGAGTCATGCTGAAGGCCGATTGGCGCAGCCGGTCAGAGGTCGCGAGACTCCAGCAACGGGGTCGAGCAGCTGGTGAAGGTGAATATGAGGCGGATAAAGTGAGCAGTATCGCGGTGATCATTCGCACATATAACGAGGAATCCGTCCTTGGTCGTACACTCGATATGGTCGGACGCCAGAAGGAAAGCGACTTCACCTGTATTGTAGTTGACTCCGAGTCCACTGACCAGACTGTGGCCATTGCTGCAGAGTTCCCTGGAACACATATTGAGACGATTCCCAAGGCCACCTTTTCCTATGGGAAATCGCTGAATCTCGGATGTCGCACCGCTCAACAGAGCGGAGCACACTACTTCGTCTTTCTGAGTGCCCACGCAGTACCGGTCGACAACGAATGGCTTACGAGAATAGTCGAGCCAATGCGCCGCGATGATCGAGTGGCTGGTGTCTACGGGAGACAGGTACCCATGCCAGAGCACATGGAGAACCCCGTGGTTCGGGCGCTTGCCGCCGGCGCCTACCGCCACTGTTACCCCGAGGTTTCCCACGTAACTGATGAGAAGCACTTCTTCTCGAACGCAAACGCAGCAATCCGGAACACCCGATGGCAGGAGGTTTGGTTCGATGAGGACCTGCCGTTCTGCGAGGATTTGCTTTGGGCGAAGACAATGATTGGCAAAGGGTTCCGAATTGGCTACCAGCATGAAGCGAAGGTCTATCATTCTCATGCAGAGAGCTATTTGGAGTACTTCCGAAGATCGTGCCTGGAGATCGAGGGAGCGTTACAGGTAGATCCTGAACGATACACTCGGTTCGGGCTGCAGGCGTTTCTTCGCCGGACAACACTCGAGCTTCGGCATTATGGTAGCGACGTCAAGAACACTCGGTCTGTTTTCGGCAGACACTTTGACCGCTTCAGACTGAACGTTGTACGGGCGTGGGCTTTGCATAGGGTGAATCGAAGAGCAGGTTGGTAATGAAGACGCTATTCATATTGCTTGATGCCTTTCGACATGACTACATCAATCCCGTCGACACGCCTTTTCTTCATGCAAAGATCAGTACGGGAATGTATGTTCGTAAACTGCGGTCCTCGACGGGATTCACTCAGAGGACCGAAGTCATGACGGGTACGTGTGGAGCCACATCAGGTCGCTTCACGATGCATCTGTTCGATTCAGAGAATTCGCCTTATCGGTTCTTGAGAGGCAATCGAAAGTGCAGGTGGGTCGAGCGAGAGATGGAGTTGCTAGCAGTGCTTCCGGGGGTCCCGGGGTTGAGGTGGTTTCGGAGAAGACTCCGCTCCCGAGCAAAGGTCCAGCTCGAGAGATTTCGGCGGACTCTTCGGCGTCGCGCGGAGCAGGAAGTACACAACGCTCCCCCCGGTCAGATACCTCTCAGCATGCTTCACGAGATTGGATTCTCTGAGGATATTCGCCCGCTCAGCGCGCCCGGTGCCTACGATGAACTCGAGACCATCGTCGATGTACTTGCGCGCGAGAATAGGCCATTCGATTTCTTGATGTATCCTGAAGTGGAATGCAGAGACGACTTGGTACTCGAAAGAGTAGCGCGCGGTAGCCAGATAGATGATTGGGTGTGTTTCGCCCAGTTCGCCGATTCAGACGCACTCGTGCATCGGTTTGGGCCTGGTTCACCAGAGCGTCGCTCCGTGGCTGGAGAGATCGACAGAAAGCTCAGGGTTCTCGACGCCGCCTTTGGTAACGACTGTCGGTGGGTCATTGCTGGGGACCACGGAATGACGGACGTTCAACTCAGGGTCGACGCTGCGGCTGAGATTGCAGTCGCAGCTCGAAACAAAGGGGTACGGTTGGGCAGGGACTATTTGCTGTTTCTCGATTCAACGTTGGCGAGGTTTCGATTCAAGAGCCCCCGAGGATGGGGACTACTCGATGAGATCAAGAACTCGCAGATGCTGGCACAGCATGGGCGGTTTCTCGACAACGAGCTTGCTGCCGAACTCTCGATCCCGTTTGGCGACCGGCGGTATGGCGACCTTGTTTGGATGGCTGACGTCGGGGTGCTGATTGACCCCGACTACTTCCACGACGGACGCAGCAGCAAGGGCATGCACGGATACCGATCGGATCACGACGACATGAAGGGAATCTTCCTTTCCTTCGGTCCAGGGATTGCAACGGGATACCGTGAGGAGGCACGCCTACGCGACGTGTGCCCGACTATATGTGCAGCGGCCGGCGTGGCCGAACCCGCACACAACGAGGGCACGACACTCGTACGAGTCCTGTAATGGGGGTCTATACAACAGCCGATGATCCCCAGGTGGACCGTGACATCGATTCGCAGGTCAGACTCGTTGCGGATCGCATCAATAGGGTTCTTGGCTGCAGAAGTCTGTATCTGACCGGGGCCTTCGGTCGAGGTGAAGGTCTTGTTGCGTTCGAGTCTGGAATGTGGCGGGCCGTCAACGATCTTGACTTCGTCGTGGTCGCAGATGAATGCGCTTCAGCGACGCGAAGACTGGATGCGGCGTCGCGCGAACTTGAACGAGAACTCAAGATCGACTTCGTGGATATTGCGTGCTATTCAACGTCAACAGCACAGGCACTACCGCTGACAATGCTCAACTATGACTTGGTGCATGGAAACCAACTCGTGAGCGGCGAACACCTCATACGGGGAAGATTCACTGAAGGTCTCCTACCACCTTTCGAGGTGGTAAGGCTACTCTGTAATCGCTGCGCAGGCTTGCTGAGCATACAGGTCAAGAATTCGCACGACAACTCGCGATATCGACGGTACCAGAGGGTCAAGGCCTGTATTGCCGTGGGTGATGCCGCCGTTTGGCTTCGCTCAGGTTATCATCACAGCTACTCTCACCGGCGCATGCTGTTCAGGCAGATCTCCGATTCCGGGAATCTTCCGTTTCGTCTGTCAGGAGCACATTCTCAGGCTATTGAGCATGCGTACTCCGCGAAGCTTGGGGAGGCTGAGTTGGGCGTGCCCTTGAATGATGAACAGATGAGGGAAATCCTCGAGAGGGCCTTTGTTGCCCTGGCTGAAGAGGTTTCCGATTGCAAACCGAGGCAACCACTTGGCGTTGACAGTGCCGAGAGACACTTCCGGAATGCCTTTGGGGGGGGTCTGGCGCCAATTCTGGCCGCCGCGGCAAGTTCGCTCCCACACAAGCTGCGCCATCACTTGAGGCAGCGAGTCCTGTTTTCACAGCCACGGTTCGTGTGTAGGCCCACGAGGACTCGAACCAACGCCATGCGCCGCTTCTGGTTCTTCCCGGAGCCATGGTTGTGGCGCTGGCCCTCATCGACTGCGATACGCCTTTGGTTCAAGTATTGTCATTGAGTTCACTTGTCGACGGCCGATCGAAGGAAACCTTGACAGCCCCGTCATTGACCACGCCACCACAACAGGGCGCTCTCCACGGCGCACCGAGACTGTGGAGACAGAACCCAGTCCAGACCTCCTGCTATGTGGAGCGTCACATAGCAGGAGCTATGTGCAGCGCGGCGATATGTGAAGCGATGCCCAACGGATGACGTGGTGGTTTGAGGCCTGTATGTGTTC